>JAPOZO010000088.1 GCA_026706025.1 Candidatus Poribacteria bacterium | reverse complement strand
CACTTTTCCAACAATATGAAATGTTGGTCCTATTGGACAAAACATAGGTAGTTTGCGGGAAATCACCATATCAAAACGAATAGAACATACAACGCAAAGGGCACAATCTAACAGATTATGCTACAAAAAAGGGCACATCGTGCGATTTGTATGATTTGAAGCACTATTTGTTATTGTTGCGGTTACAATGATTTGGAAGACACCCTCAATTTAATCCTTGCATTTCATTACGTAATTTGCTAAAATGCAGGCATTGACTATAATTTTAGAACCTATAACTTTGATTTCCCAAAGATTAATTTTTTTAATTCGGTCTTAAAATATTAATCTATTTGAGGAACAAAGAAAGGACTTTACAATGTTTGTTTGTATTGCTTGTGGTTATTTGTGGAAAGAAGCAGATAGCCCGCCAGAAGAGTGTCCAGCGTGCACAGCACCGAAAGAAAAATATATTCCTTACGATGACCGAGCAGAGCGGTGGGTCAAACGCGCTGTTGCTGCACACGTTATGTACCCAGACGAAGAAGGCGCAGATCTCCGCGCGGAGAACTCTGCACTCTCATCACACATCAGATTTGCCCTCGTCGGGTTACTCGGGGACATAGAAAAAGAATAAAGCGTCAGGAGCCTCGATCCTTCAATCGAGGCTTCTTTCTGCTGACTTACGACCTCATTTTTTTTTCAACTTTATAAAAGAGAAAATTCTATACCTCGTCTTATGGCTGAGGGTTTTTTATATGGAAAGGAAGCGGCATTTTCTAAGTTAAAAACTGCCGTGATTATGTAAAATGAAACGAATACGTTATTTGCTGATTCTATTCTTTATTGCCTTGACCGGCATAGCATCAGCACAGGATCTCTCAGACCGGGTGGTAGAGCATATTTTTCCCAACGGTCTGAAGTTATTGATGATTAAACGTGATACCTCGCCGACTATTGCACCTTACATTCTGTTTAAAGCCGGATCTGTAGATGAATCAGACGATACACGCGGTATTGCACACATGTTAGAACACATGCTGTTCAAAGGCACGAAAACAATCGGCACAAAAGACTATGAAAAAGAGAAAGTCGTGTTGGCTGAAATAGATCGCGTAGGCGATGCGCTTGACATGGAGCGTGCGAAAGGCGCGAGAGCAGATGCGGATAAAGTAGCCGAATTAGAAGCGGCACTCAAAGAACAACAGGAACTTGCGAAGGAGTGGATCGCCACCGGTGAATATACTGAAATCTATACACAACACGGTAGCACAGGATTCAACGCTGGTACCTCTGTTGATTACACTATCTATACGGTGGAGTTGCCGTCTAACAAATTAGAATTGTGGGCGATGCTTGAGTCTGACCGGCTTAAGAACGCTGTCCTCCGTGAATTTTATGTAGAACGTGAGGCTGTTAAAGAGGAACGCCGGATGCGTGTGGATACCAGTCCGGGCGGCAAACTCTACGAACAGTTTATCGCCGCTGCTTTTACTGCCCATCCGTACGGAATGCCAATCATTGGCTGGCCTTCGGATATTGCTATGCTCAATCGGCGCAAGGCGGAAGCGTTTTTCAAGATCCACTATGCCCCCAATAATTCTGTCATGGTGATTGTGGGGAATATAGACATAGAGGAGACCGTTGCGCTTATTGATACATATTTTGGTGATATGCAGGCACAACCGCTTCCGAGTGAAGTAACAACGAAAGAACTTCCACAGGAAGGTGAACGCCGGATTGAAGTTGAATATGACGCGGAACCGCAGCTCATGATTGGATACCATAAACCGACAGTCCCACATTTTGACGATTATGTACTGGATTTTATCAGTGCAATTCTTTCTGATGGACGCACCTCTCGGTTTTACAAAAATATTGTTGAGGAGGGCATAGCTGTCTCTGTTAATTCAATAAATGGGTATCCGGGAGCACGCTACGACAATCTTTTCGTCGTAAATGGTACACCACGGTCACCACACACGACCCTTGATGTTGAGGAAGCGATCTACGCAGAACTCGAGAGGCTTAAAACTGAACCTGTGGCGGAAAAGGAATTTAAACGCATCCTTAAGCAGATTGATGCGGGTTTCATCCGCAATCTCAGTTCAAACGCCGGAATGGCACAGCAGTTGGCTTTCTATGAAGGGATCGCTGGCGACTGGCGGTATATACTGGGTTGGCGCGAGAATATGTATAAAATTACACCTGAGGACATCATGAAAGTCGCAAACACCTATTTCACGAAAAGCAACCGCACCGTCGGCACACTCGTTAAGAAAGCGGCAGCAGCACCCGCCGGTGAAAACACGGAGGGGAATGAATAATGAACAGACAAACCTATTCAGGACTTGTCATCGCGATACTGATAGTTTGCTTGGTGGTTTGCGGCATTCCGTCTACATTCGCGAAACCGCACGAAGAACTCACCTTTGAACCGATCGAGTTTAAACCGCCAGTGCCAGAGAAACGGATGCTTTCAAATGGGATGGTGCTTTACCTGCTTGAAGATCACGAGTTGCCGCTTTTCAATATCAACGGTTTGATTAAAACCGGGGACATTTACGATCCTGCGGATAAGGTCGGTTTATCATCAATATTTGCAACCGTTATGCGAACCGGTGGCACGGTATCGCGCGAACCGGACGCACTGAACGAGGAATTGGAATCAATGGCGGCTTCTGTTGAAGTCGGCATGTCCCGCGAGTACGGGACCATTAATCTCTCAACACTCGCGGAAGACATCGAGAAAGGATTGGAAATCTTTTCGGATGTACTGAGGAATCCAGCGTTTCGCGAAGACAAATTGGAACTCCGTAAGCAGCAGTCGATCGAACGTATCCGTCGCCGCAACGATAATCCGATTCAACTCGCGTGGCGCAACTTCTCTGCGCTGCTCTACGGGATCGACCATCCATTCGGACGGTATACCGAAATTGAAGGCATAGAGAGTATCACTGTTAATGATCTCAAAGCCTTTCATGCGAAATATTACCATCCTGACAACATGATGCTCGCGATTACCGGCGATTTTGATACGGAAACCTTGATTGCGCAGCTTGAAAAGGTGTTTGCGGGATGGGAATCCGCAGAAATTGCGTTTCCAGACGTTCCAACAGTAGATGCTACCCCGAAAGCGTCCGTTAATTATATTTTTAAAGATCTCCCTCAGTCAGTGATGCTCATTGGGCATTTCGGCATCAAGCGCACCCCCGACTTTCCAGACTATTTCGCACTCCGAGTCATGAACGATATTCTCGGTGAAGGCGGTTTTACTTCTCGTCTCATGAAGGAAGTGCGTGAGAAGCACGGTCTTGCCTATATGGTGGGCAGCATCATGCAAACGTCATATTACACGAATCCGGGGGAATGGTTTGCCTATTCACAGACCCGGACCGATAAAACGGCAGAAGCGATCTCACTCATTATTGATGTTGTCAAAGGACTCCGGGATGCGCCTGTGCCGGAAGCGGAGCTGCAGCGCACTAAAGATTCACTCATCAATTCGTTTGTCTTTGGTTTTGAGAGCAGCGCACAGATCGCCTTCCAGCAAATGATGCTCGCCTATCGTGGTTTCGCGCCAGACTTCCTTGAAACCTTTACCGATAATATCGCGAGGGTCACGGCGGAAGATGTGCAGGCAGTCGCGCAGAAATATCTCCATCCAGATGCATTGACGATTGTCACTGTCGGAAATAAAGAGAGTTTCGACCGACCGCTTGCTGAGTTCGGGGAGGTTAACGAAATTGAGATAGAGCAACCTGCTCCTCCGCCGCCTGCGGAACCGATGCCAGAAGCGAGTGAAGCGGACATGGCAAAAGCCAAAGAAATCCTCGCTGCAGCAGTAGAAGCGCATGGTGGACTTGAGAAGTTGCAAGCAGTGAAGAACGCTGTTATGGAAATAGATATTTCCGCCAATTCACAGGCAGGTCCCATGCAGGTAGACGCCAAGTTATACTACCTCTTCCCGGACAAATTTAGGCAGGATTTAAAGCTGCCCCAAGGTGAAATGGCTTACGTCTATGACGGCTCCGCCGCGTATGCGATGACACCGATGGGTGTTCAACCTATTCCACCGCAAATGGCTGACGCTTTCAAGGATAGTATTTTCCGAGAGACTGTGTGGCTCCTGGCGAATCTTTCGCAAAACGATATTCCAATCCAATATGCCGGGACGGAGGATGTGCAAGGCAAGCCTGCGTCTATTCTGCTGATTCCACAGCCATCGGGCGAAATGTTGAAGGTTTTTGTGAGTGATGAGACCCACTATGTCGTGAAATATGCCTATCGTGAGGCTTCGCAAGGGGTCGTTGCTAACCGAGAGAACCTCATGGACGATTACCGCGATGTTGATGGTGTTAAGATAGCGTACCGGACGGTTCAGAATATAGACGGTCAGCTCTTTTCTGAAGGTCGAGTGAAGGGTGTCACGTTGAATGCTGAGTTGGACGCGTCGCTATTTCAGGAGCCAGAATGAAAACCTTAGATTTGCGTGTCCGCTACTTTCAGGATAGCACACCGGCAGATGTGCCGTGCCGTGAAACTGCGTTTATCCGACGTGAGTTTGAGATGCCGTTGCCGGTTGATGAGACGGCTTTGGTCCTCGTGGATTTGTGGAACGTGCATTTCATCGAAAGTTGGATAGAACGCGCGGCACAGATAACGACTGAGTGCGTTGTGCCAGTGATAGACTCGGCGCGGCAAGCGGGTTTGACAATCGTGCATGCGCCATCGCCACCGGTGGCGGAGCAGTATCCACAACTCAAACGCCATAAGCCACCTGCACCGTCTACACCTTCGGCGTGGCCTCCCTCCGATTTCCGAGGTCGTGCGGGTGATTACGCCGTTTACCGTGGTCCTCGTAGTCAACCGCCGGGTATTGGTATCCATTGGGATAAACTCGCTTCACAACTCGCTGTATCCCCCGCAATTGATGTACAAGATGATGACTTTGTTATCGCAACGGGGCAGCAGTTGCATGAACTCTTGGAGGAGCGGCGTATCTTGCATCTGCTCTTTGCCGGTTTCGCAACGAATTGGTGCGTGTTGGGTAGGGATTACGGTATCCGGTCTATGTCAAGGTATGGTTATAACATGGTGCTACTCCGCGATGCCACGACGGGTGTGGAGTTCCCCGATACGTACGATAATCTGTTCACAACGGAGATTGCCATTCGGGAAGTAGAGCAGCAGTATGGGTTTAGCGCATCAAACGCCGATTTCTTTGCGGCTGTTGAGGGGCTTCCAGCATAGCGCGTGCTGATAGACGTTCATTTTCATTGTTAGGCGAGGTCTCTGTGCCTCGCCTTCTTTCGTACTACCACAAAACGGGAGGCTGATTATGAATAAGTATGAAGGAGGCAGTTTTGATGATTTTCTCAAGGAGGAAGGTATCTTTGAGGAGGTAACAGAATATACCCTAAAACGACTACAGATTTTACGACTTGCGGATATTGTGAAGGTGCTTATTCAGCGGGAAACAGCGTTTGTGGAGGAAGTAAAATCCGATGTAGAAAGGGATAAGGTAAGGGACGTTTTACGGAAGCATGTATCGGATTAAGAAGGCAAAACAAACGCGTTTTTGAACTTCTTGAACCAACTCGTAAAGAGATTGACAGCCTCGGGGTCCTGACGTTTCGGTGAAAACTGATAAGTGCCTTCGCCTTCCTCTCCGTAAGATAGCGAATAAATTCCGTGTGCCTGCCGCCCGATTGCAATCACTCCGAAAGCCTTTCCGTTCATGTATGTGCTTTTTCCAAAGGGTTTTTTGCTCCCTATAGCGATAGTGATGACCCCATAAACGCGTGCATATCCAATTGCGATAACACCAACAGACGACATAACACCTATAGATATAATACCGCAAGAGCTGAACATCCCGATTGAAATCACGCCAAAAGAGAAATTACCGATTGAGATAATTCCAAAAGCGAAGTGACTCACGGAAACAATTCCAGATGCAAACATTCCGAATGCTATGTGTGGAAATCCCACGTCTAACAGTAGAGATTCGCCGGCATGCCACAGACGTAAAAAACCGGTGACGTCAACTTTGGTCTGCTCTAAATACCATGCAATCAGGTATGCTATGAAAGGCGCGCTAATCAAGAGAACTGAAACGATAAAGATAGTATTGAATCTTTGAACGTATCTGTTGAATGTCCTTTGAAAGATTTCTGCATCAAAAGGATGGTTGTGAAGTGCTTCGTCTTTGGTCTGTTTTTCTATAGTCTCTGGCATCTTTTCTCCTTCCGCTGAAAGGTATTCGCTTGATTGATAAAAACTAACATCGCCAAAACGATGACATAGGACTCATATTTCTGTGATTATAGTAAAGCACGAAAATAAATTGACACACCACGATAGCAACCCACATTGCCTGATCGTAAGGGCTGGGTAACCCAGCCCCTACGATCAATCGCGCGTCCAAATAATTATGGGCTTTACTATAAAGAGACTATTTGTCGATAGAAAGGGTGCATAATTTGAAAATAGAGGGAGTCAGAAGTATGGGTTTGAGGTAAGAAGTGGGATTGTGTGATAAAAAAAGAATCCGTATGATATAATGAAGTACCCTGAATATTTACCAAAGGGAGTTTTCTACGGATATTATATCAATATTCTGTTTAATCAGCAGCAACGCTTTCCAATGGCGGGAGTTCGGGGTAATTTCCGCGGGCATTTCGCCAGGCGATAACACCTTCAGCAACCATCCATATTTGCAACGCCTCTACGACGACCCCAAATCCGAAAAGCAGATATTTACCGGTGAAGAGCCAGCCAGTCTGTGGATCGAACATTTGATGCAACATTGCCCAAGCGGGCATGATGAGCATGACGACCATCGGGAGGAACGCGAACCAGATCGGTTTGTTACGGCGCACGAGATAGAAGACAATGACCATGAACGCTAATCCTGCTAAGAGTTGATTCGTTGCACCGAAGAGGGGCCAGAGTGTCAAGCCGCCACTACCGGGTCCACTTGGTCCCTGTAGTAAGGCGACAGCAGCCGCAAGGACTAACGCAAACGCAGTAGCGACGTAACGGTTCATTAACGGTTTGATGTTAGCTGTCTGCGCGAGTTCAAAGATGACATATCGCTGAAGCCGTGTCGCAGTATCAAGCGTTGTGGCAGCGAAACTGGCGACGAGTACTGCCATAATTGCGATACCCATCTTGAGTGGGATGCCAAGCGAAGCGAGGAAGTTTCCACCGCCATCAACAAACGCGCTCACCTTTGCCTTGAGATTATGGCTTGCCCAGCCTCCGACGACCGTTGTTGTACCATCAGCATTTGTTACTGTTTCGGAAGTAGCATAACGGGTTCTCCATGCATCGTGATTGGTAACAGGTGCAGCACTTTCTGCTGCGATAATAGGCTCAAAAGTGTAGTTTGCACCGGTACCGGTGCGGTTGAAAATCCCCATCCCGATGCCAGCACAGCAGGCGAGAATGACAATAACGGCGAGTCCGCCTTCAAGCAACATCGCACCGTAGCCTACGTATTGTGCATCACTTTCGGATTCGACTTGTTTGCTGGAAGTCCCAGAACTCACCATACAGTGGAAACCACTCACAGCACCACACGCGATTGTGATAAAGAGGAAGGGCCAGATCGGTGGTGCGTCGGGTGGGATGTCTGAAGCGACAGCAGGGGCGGAGGCTACAAGGTCTGCTTTGCCTGTTAAGCCTGCTACGGCGAGTCCGAGTAGCAATAGGAGCAGTGCTAATACGAGTTCGTGGCTATTGATGAAATCACGGGGTTGTAGGAGTGTCCACACGGGGAGTACTGAGGCGATAAAACAGTAGACAAAAAGCACCAACGTCCAGACGACCACGACGTTCAGGTAAGTTTGCCCCAGTAACGGGATACCGAATATTTGACTTAAATCGATCGGTAGGAGGTATGCGCCGACACCCATCCCGATGTACATGATACCGAGGGCGACAATGGATGGAATGAGAATGTTACCACCTCTGCGGTAAATCCAGAGACCGATGGCGATAGCGAGCGGGATTTCCACCCAGACGGATAAAACTGACTCAGGATAGTAGGAGAAGATCAGGGCGATGACTAAACCGAAGATGGCAAGGACAATCGTCAAGCCCATGAAGAGCACGAAAAGGAAAAGGAATTTTGCGCGGGGCCCTATCATTCTGCCCGCTACTTCGCCGACACTTTGTCCTCGGTTGCGGAGTGAGACCACAAGCGCGCCGAAATCGTGAACAGCCCCGATAAAAACCGACCCCAGGATAACCCATAGCAACGCTGGTAGCCATCCCCAAAAGACGGCAATTGCGGGTCCTACGATCGGACCTGTGCCAGCAATGCTTGTGAAATGATGTCCGAAAATAATCTCCTTTTTGGTCGGAACGTAATCGACATCATCTTTCAGTTCTTGACTCGGCACCGTCGCTTGCGCATCTAATCCAAAAATCTTTCTCGCCAGCCATTTACCGTACGTGTGATAGGCGACGATGAAACCGACGAAACTCAAAACCGCAATGATAAGGGTATTCATTTTTTAATTTTACCTTGCGGAGGAACAACGGGGGTTAGACCTATCGGATGCGTTCCTTAAATCCGCTCTCCATTTCATTACGAACTACAGGGTTTGAGACTATCTTTAGTAGTAACCAATGTGAGACGAAACCTCTTTACCAACGACCGACTGTCAACGCCTCCTTACGGTTCTGGTAAAAGTTTAGCTTACCTGACTCCCGTCAAAACTTCAAACGTGAGTTGATCCAATTTCTCGTATCCGAGTCCTTTTTCTGCGAGGGTATCCGGTTCAAAGTCTATTTTTCTTAGCCTTCCGACGCTCTCGGCACTGTAGTTTGCCATGAGTGCTTCAAGTTCAGGGTTACGTGCTCGCACTTCCGCAAGAATCCCTTGAATTTCCGCATCTTCGTTAAAACGGTGTGCTTTGTCCTTCAAAATCAGGTAGCTTCGCATACATCCCGCAGCGAAGTCCCATACGCCTTGTTCATCTTCAGTGCGGTAAGCGTGAGCGTCAAAGTGGCGGTTGCCATCCCAGTTCACGTCCTCAAGGAATTTAACAAGGAAGAAAGCACTTTTGATGTTTTCGGAACCGAAACGTAGATCTTGGTCGAAACGACTCATCTTCTGGTCATTGAGGTCAATGTGGAAGAGTTTACCGGCTTCATAGGCTTGTGCGACACCGTGAATAAAGCTTAATCCTGCCATCGTTTCATGAGCGAATTCGGGATTAACGCCGACCATTTCTGGGTGATCGAGCGTTTCGATAAAGTGAAGCATGTGTCCAGTCGTCGGTAGATAGATGTCGCCGCGCGGTTCGTTTGGCTTTGCCTCAAGCGCGAAGCGGAGGTCATATCCTTGGTCTTGGACGTAGTGCGTGAAGTAGTTCATCGCCTCACGATTCCACTTGACCGTATCCGGTCCGTTCTTGGCGGCATCGACTTCTGCGCCTTCGCGTCCGCCCCAAAAGACATAAACCGTTGCGCCGAGTTCCACGCCGAGGTCGATGGCATTTAATGTTTTCTGAATGGCGAATGCGCGTACCTTCGGGTCATTAGAAGTAAAGGCACCATCTTTAAAGATCGGATGGAAAAATAGGTTTGTTGTCGCCATCGGGACTTTCATACCGTGATCTGAAAGAGCCTTCTTAAATTCGCTAACAATATTATCGCGTTCAGCGGCTGAAGCATCAAATGGGACGAGGTCATTATCGTGTAAATTGACGCCATACGCGCCCAATTCACTGAGTTTTTCGACTGTGTAGGTAGGTTTCAGAGGGGGCCTGACAACATCACCAAATGGGTCACGTCCTGGGTTACCCACAGTCCACAATCCAAAGGTAAACTTATGCTCAGGCTTAGGCTGATACTGTTCTGACATTCATTCACTCCTATTGCTTATTAATTTTGATACAGTTTATAAGTTGACACTTAGATTATACCATATTTTGTGGATTTGTTGCAAATCTTTATCGCTGTACGATTCAGTTTGCATCTTTATAGGTGGGAGTTATGCGTCGAGGTGTGTACCAATCTGTTTCAGGACCCCTTCATAGTCTGCTTCCAATTCAATCGGGGCATTTAGGTAGCGCGGGGCAGGTTCGCCGGGAGCGACGTTGTGATAGGCTACCTTGAAATCTGGGAATTTGAGACCAGTTGCTGTAGAGATGACAATGACTCTATCATCAGGTTGAATCTGTTTGCGCTCGACCATTTTTATGAGCACTGCCAATGCCACGCCGGTGTGCGGGCAATTGAATAACCCTGTTCTGTCTGCTCTTGCGGCAGCGTCTGATAGTTCTACTTCTGTCGCTTGGTCAACGATTCCATCAAATCGTTTCAAGGTCCGTATGGCGCGATGCACCGAAACCGGGTTCCCGATCTGAATGGCTGTCGCTTGTGTCGCTTGTGCTGTGATTGCGCTGAACTCTGTGAACCCTGTTTGATAACTTCGATAAAGCGGATTCGCGCGTTCAGCTTGCGCACAAGCGATGCGCGGGAGTTTGTCAATGATACCGAGTTCGTACATCATTAAAAAACCGAGTCCGAGTGCTGAAACATTGCCGAGGTTGCCTCCAGGAATGATAATCCAATCAGGGACTTCCCAATCAAACTGCTGTACGATCTCAATACTAATTGTTTTCTGTCCCTCAATGCGGAGAGAATTAATGGAGTTAGCGAGATAGAAATCTGTCCGCCCGGCAAGTTTTTGGACGATCTCCATGCATCCGTCGAAATCTGTCTCCAGCGAAAGCGTCAGGGCACCATTCGCGATAGGTTGAATGAGTTGTTCACGCGTAACTTTCGCTTTTGGCAAGAGGATAATTGCGGGTATACCTGCTGCAGATGCATAAGCAGCCAGAGCCGCGGAGGTGTCGCCGGTCGAAGCACACATAACAGCGCGGATATTTCCTGACTCAGCGATGATCTGTTTAACCATTGAGACGAGGACGGTCATCCCGAGGTCTTTAAAGGAACCGGTATGACTGTTACCACACTGCTTGATCCAGAGGTCGTGTAAGCCGAGTTGCTCACCGAAACGTTCTGCCCAGAATAGATTGGTGCCGCCCTCATACATAGAGATGATGTTATTATCATCAATGTTTGGGCAAACAAGTTCCTTTTTCCCCCAAACGCCACTGCCATAGGGGTATTGTGTACGCCTATAGCGCTGCTCAAAGAGGGATTTCCAATCAGCCGCGCTGCGTTGTTTCAGTACGCCCATGTCGTGTTGGACTTCTAACAACCCGTCGCAATTTTTGCACCGATAGATAATTTCAGTGAGTGGATAAGTCTCACCGCATCCTTCACTGCACTGGAACCATGCATCGTAGTTCATTGCTCAGCCCCCTCCTCCATCATCTCTGGCAGTAGATTTTGGGCGGGTTCACTGCCGTTTGGTGTGGTAAGAAGTTCGTCGATTTCATCAAGTGAAGGCAGGTCAGAGGCATCCTTTAATCCGAATTGTTGCAGGAACTCGTCGGTGGTTGAAAAAAGCAGGGCGCGCCCCTCTTTTCTGCCGGTGATGCGAACGAGTCTTTTCTCAACGAGCGAGTTGAGGACGCTGTCGCTGTTTACGCCACGGATTGCTGCGACATCGGCACGTGTGATAGGCTGCTTGTATGCGACGATCGCAAGCGTCTCAAGCGCGGATGGCGACAGTGTAACGCGAACTTGTCGGGTATAAAACTTCTGTATCCATTCTGAATATTCTGGGCGTGTGCTCATTTGGTAGCCGTTCGCTATTTCAACGAGATGAAAACTTCGATTTATCTCTTGGTACTCGTCTTGGAGTGCGGTGAGTGCTTTCCGGATGGCACGTTTACTGACGCCTGGCAGCGCGTCTTGAAACTGTTCCATCGAAATCGGTTCGCTCGCTGCAAACAGAATCGCTTCCAAGATTGACTTAAGTTTTTGTTCCGACATTAGATCAATTTCTTCTATCGGATTGACAGCAATAACATTTTCAGAATCCATAGACATAGTTCCTAATAGCCTCGTTCTCCTGAACGAGTGGTTTCTACGGGTGGCGGCGGCGCGATATCGCGATCCGGCTGGTGCTCCTGTTTAACGATATAGATACTCTCAAAATGATCCGTTTGAACGGTAACGATTTTTCCGATCCGAATCAGTTCTAAAATGGCAAGGAATGTGACAATCCGATCCGTCTTGCTTGAGGATAAAGGGAACAGTTCGTCGAATAGCAGTTGATCTGCAGCATCCAACTGTCTTTCAATAAAGGTAATTTTGTCTTCAACGGTGATTGTTTCTTCTTCAACCGTTTCGTAGAGCTCTTCGGCATCTACTTCCGCAGCGCGGTCATTTATAGCCTTGAAAGCGGTAAGCAGATCAAATAAGGTGGCTCTAATCTCGAATTCCCGTGTGCCGTCTAACTCCTCATGCAGTTTCGGACTTCTACTATAAACCCATGTCTGTCGCTCGGCGTAAACGTCGAGTACCTTAGAAGCCTCTTTGAAGCGTTTGTATTCCAAGAGTTGTTTTACGAGTTGCTCTTGGTCACGAATCGGGTGTTCCGCGTTTGCGGTGAGTTGTGGAAGAATACTCTGCGATTTAATATGCAGAAGCGTCGCTGCCATCACCAAAAATTCGGATGCCACATCTAAATCCAGTTCCTCCATTAAATTGACATATTCGAGGTACCGGTCAGTGATTTGCGCGATCTGAATATCGTAGATATCCATTTCCTCTTTCTGGATCAGATGAAGGAGTAAATCAAGGGGGCCCTCAAAACCTTCTAACTTGACCGAGTAGAGCGGGGCTACATCAGTAGATGTGGTTTCTAAATCTTGATTTTCAAGGGTTTCAGTTGTTTCAGTCAGCATATTTGATGCTTTCAGGATTGTAGGATGTAACTACAGATTTTCCATATTGAAAGTGTTGGATGACGTTTAGCGGAATAATAACTCGTATAAGATCACTTTTGGTAAGCCAACGATCTCAGCTGTCAATTTGAGTGTGTCGAGGCTGATAAGACCCAAGAACCCGAAGACATTAGGGAAAATAGGGAGGAAATAGGGCAGAAAGATGAGACACATCAGAATTGGCATCCCATACGGTGACAATTTTTCAAATTGGCGTGCTGCGTTTTCCGGGAGCAAGCCTCTTACAACGCTGAATCCGTCTAATGGAAAGAGCGGAAGCATGTTAAACGCTGCGAGAAATACACTGATCAGTGCCATACGAACAACTTGCTTGCCTATTTCATGGTGATAAGATGAAGATTCAAGCGGATTGAAGGGTGTAAATTCCAATGCTATTTTGAGTCCTGCCAAGATTACAAAAGTGAGAACGATATTCGTGACGGGCCCCGCTGCTGCGATCAGCATCAGGTCTCGCCTCGGGTTCTTAAGATTGTAAGGATTCACTGGCACCGGTTTTGCCCAACCAAAGAAACCACCTCCCAAAAGACTGCCGAACAAGGGGAGTATAATCGTACCAATCATGTCGATATGTACACCCGGATTCAGGGACATCCGTCCGAGATCGCGCGCAGTTGGATCACCTAACATATCTGCTGATTTCGCGTGTGCCCATTCATGAAAGGTTAGCAGAATAATGAATTGTGCAACTAAAAGAATTGCTCCGTATATTTGTTCTGGACTGAACATATTTTATCTAATCTTCCATTCTATTTTTTTAGTTTACAATGTTTTGCGGGGCGAGTGGTCTTTGAATCCCGCAAGCGACAAAATGCTTCCGACTTTGTCGCAGTTTTTCCATCTAATTGTGCAGCAAATGACTCCCAAAGCACTGTCTCAAAGGCTTTCCCCGGCTTTTCTCCTAACGCGATCAAATCGTCTCCTGTAATAAACGGTTGAACCTTGCGAAGCACGAGAAGATAGTCTTTTATTTTTTCACGTTTCCATTCTGGCACGATTGCATCTACATAACCGAGTACTAACGCTTCGATCGGATACGACTTTAGCAATTGGTAAACCTCGCTCGGTTTTACTGTTGCCTTTAATGCTGTAAGCGTCTGTTTCAACTGCCTATAAGCAGTGAGCGGTGTTTGTACCCGATAGAGATTCCCTTCTCCACATACATAAGTGTTCATATTGTCTGCATCAACGATGCACCACATGCCGTTCTGGTGTTCGATAGATGTGTTTTTCGACAACGAAAATCCCAATTTTTCAAAATTAGATGCTGTTACCTCTTCAAGCGAAACCCCGCGTTTCATCGCTTGTGTGCGGCTTATCAGTCGCTGGAGTTGATGCGCTAATCCGAGTCTGAAACTGATGGCTTCAATTTGGCATATCGGCATATCAGTGCCGAGGAGTGTCATCCAACGAACCCGTTCTGGCTGAAATGTTTCATCTACGAGATGCGCTGATGCCCAAGATATTGTCTGTTCTGCCTTCTTAAAGTCGTAGACAAATGCAGTCGATATATTTTGCCCTACAAAGATAACTTGCCACACGCCGAGTTGTGTGAGATGTTCTACAATTTTGGCTGCATGCTTCTCAAGAAGTACCCTGTCAATTTCATTGCGTATCCGTTCACCGCTCAACTGTGGCAATATCGGGAGTGCCTCCTGAATCAGAACTTGATCGGTTTCATCGATACGAAAGTTGTAACGTCCAGCATACCGAGCCGCGCGGAAGATACGCGTCGGATCGTCTATGAAACTTTGCTTGTGGAGTACCCGAACAATCCCTGCCTCAAGGTCTTCCAGCCCACCTGTCTTATCAACGATGGTGCCAAAAGCATTTGTGTCTAAACGCATTGCAAGCGCGTTGATGGAAAAATCGCGTCGGTGCAAATCGTCAGTGATCGTCCCGCGTTGCACTATAGGTAACGTGCCTGTGCCTTGATAAGTTTCACGCCGTGCGGTGACGAAGTCCACTTTAGGCAGGTCGATATTTTCAGGTGTGACGGTTGCAGTACCGAATTGGGAATGCGTCTCCAATGTCCCGTTCCACCGTTCAGACATCGTTTCAGCGACTCGGATTGCGTCTCCTTCCACAACGATGTCAATATCAGAACTTGGTCGTTTGAGCAGGAGGTCTCGGACAAATCCGCCGACGAGATAAGCGTTTTTTCCTGCAACTTCACCGATTTCATATAACAGGTTTAAGATCGGTTCGGGGATATTGGGTATCATTTTTCTCATGTCAAACGAGGTTGCAGAACCGCACCCTATCTGAAGGAGAGGGACATCTTTAGGATACTTATACCACTTCCAAATAATGATATTGCATTACCGGTTTTCATGAAACGTATAGCGATGCGGAACAAACTAACAGTTTATTCTACAAAAGAGAAATCTATTACCAGAAATTGTATTACACGAACGCGAAGACCCGCGTCGGTGCGCCGGAGCTCCGTGCTAACTTTAGGGGTGCGATTACTACGTAGAAATGCGTCGGGAGTTGACTCAAATTGCACAGGTCTTCAACGTGCGGGATACCGGCTCCGAGGAAAACGAGGTGTGCAGGCGGTAGACCGTCATGCAACGGTGGGTGCCCTGCTACCGAGTCAATACTACAGGCATCTGTTCCGATGACCTTTATGCCCTTTTCAACGAGCAATTCGGCGGCATCCTCACTGAAACCGATCCATTCTCGGTTGAAGTTATCCTGATAGACGAACCTATCCATTCCTGTCCGCATAAAGACGATGCTATCTTCTGAAATCTCGCCGTTTTCGGCTATCCACGCCTCAATATCTTCTGCCGTTACAGCGTCGTTCGGTTTTTTGATTGCTGAAAAGTCCATCAGGACAGCGTTTCCGGTCAGTTTCTCCTTTGGAATCTCGGCGATAGTTGCGCCACCGGGATACATTAAGCAGGGGGCATCCATGTGCGTAGAGTAGTGTCCAGACGTGTCAATCCGGCTTTCAAAGTAGCCATCTTTTTCCAACGTCGCTTGGTCATAAATTTTGGCAGGATCAATCGGCAGCTCACATGGACTATTTTCATCGACCACATAAGACAGATCCAGCACGTTTTGAAAGTCAAGGCGCATTATATTTTTCTCCTTCTAACAAACATGTTGCCCTCACAAAGCTATGATATGTAGTATAACACATCCCCTTGAAATATTCAAGGAAATCATATCTCGCGTCCTCCAGAAAAGTGCATCCGTTTTGGTGTATAAATGAAAACTATTTTGTCTGGAAGGGAGACTATGCGGCATAAGATTATTTACAGACATTGGCAGCCCGGCGATGATGACGCTATTTTAGCGTTGTTGTTACCTGCTGAGCAAGTTGATGAGAACATCTATAGAAATAAGTTTGAGGGTCACATTGAAGCGGAAGGGATAGGTTTAGCACTTGTCAATGAGAGGGTCGTAGGTCATGTCTGGGGTGAACCTTGTTCATTTTTCATTGAAGACAAGTGTCAGAGATTTGTAACAGTAGGTGCTGTCTTTGTAGCGCAAGATATGCGTCGCCAAGGGGTTGCAACCCGATTAATGCAGGAGCTGCATGCACACTTCCAAACAAAGGGCTATCGTGGCAGCATTCTTGATGTTGATGCAGAAGAAGCTATGCGATTGTATCAGAAAGTTGGTTACCAACAATTGACACAAGATTTACAAACCCAACTTCCACCCAATCAGAACGCATCGGAACTCAAATGGGCGGAAGTGAATCTCAACGATTTAAGTGCTTTACCTCAGTTGGATGAGATGTGGGCAAGACAGAATTTTCCTGTTAGCTGCGATCAACAAAGCATAAAAGTGAACCAGTATACTATGAGTGGGTACCGTATTTTACGTCAGGGTCAAAACATTGTCGGTTATGCAAGATGGGATGAACCCTCAGAATATTATCAACATGGGTTAATTCGTGACCCCATTGCACCAGATATGGATCCGATGGAGGTTATTGCATCAATTCAATCGGCAATACCGACAATTCGCACTTGGCAAACAGCGGAAGGTGGCAGGTATGAAGCACCTCTTCGGGCATACGGTTGCACATTTGAACCGACAACAACCGTTATAATGCTTTCATCCTTTGGTCAAGATATAGATTTAACAGGATATCACCGGACCGCTTGGTGGTAAAACTCAATTGATGATTAACAAGAAAATACATCTATGGTGATTGCGTATCATTAAAATAATTCAATAGAGTATTATGCAAGACACCATTTGTCGCGACTAATGAAGCGGTATCTTTCGTGATGGCTTGTCCTTGTATATCTGTTACCTTCCCACCGGCTTCCCGCACAATGACGGTGGCGGCAGCGATGTCCCAGATGCTAATCGCTGCCTCAACGACAGCATCCACTCTTGCAGAAGCCACAAGATGATACATGTAAAAATCGCCAAACCCTCTTGTGCGTGCAGCGTCATTGATGAGATTGTAGATACCGGGAAAAGTGGCTTTTTCTACAAACCACTTCAGTCCGCCGTGGCATACCATTGCGTCTTTGGGGTGTGCGACATCGGACACTTGGATCGGTTCGCCGTTCAGGAAAGCCCCATTTCCTGCCTCGGCATAAAGCAGTTCGTTCAAAAGGGGTGCATTGGAGACACCGAGAATCAGGTCATCGCCTTTCATCAGGGCAATCTGTGTACCGAAGATCGGGATTTTACGGATGTAATTTTTTGTAGCATCAATCGGGTCAATAATCCAGACGTATGGTGAATCTCCTTCTTCGATTCCGTATTCTTCACCTAAAAACCCGTGGTCGGGAAATGCCTGTTTAATGGTTTCACGGATGACTTTTTCCGCTCCTCTATCGGCGAGCGTGACCGGTGTTTCATCCTCTTTCAGTTCGACTTTCATGGCATCGCCGGTGTAGTAGGCAGTGATAATTTCTTCAGCGTTTTTGGCTGCTGCCAATGCAACCTTTAAGAATTGACTGGGCATAAATTCTCCTATTGGATTTTTGAAGTTAGAGGGCAGCGTAGAACGTGTCTACTTTTAGGTTTAACGGCACGACGGAGCGTGATTACTACTTTAGGTTTAACGGCACGACGGAGCGTGATTACTACTTGAGGTTTAACGGCACGACGGAGCGTGATTACTACTTGAGGTTTAACGGCACGACGGAGCGTGCCTACTACTTTTGGAGTGAAACTGCGGGGCAATAAAGTCCTTTCCGTTCACGAGACCACCACGTTCCTTCTGAACGTTTTGTGGCGATGTCGGTAAAATGGTAATCGTAAAGCGTGGCGCGGACATATCGGGGCGGATTTTCTGGGAACGGATTTTCTGCCAGCAGCTGCAAGACTTCAGATTTACCTTGTAGGAGTGCACCTATGAAATGGGGGAACCAAGGCGTATGCCGATAACTCCCTTGTAGTGCCGCAAACCACATCTGCCAATCCAGACGTGGTTGATGCGGTGCAACCCATTTGGGTGCCTCTTTGAGATCTCCGGGTTTCCATCGGAAATGGTAAGTCTCCCATGTTATCCGATCGTTGCTGCCTTCGACAATAATTTCTGGGCGGGACTCCGTCATATCTGCGAAGAGTCCGTAGGTGTTCACACTCCGAAACGGTCTCATCCAAGCGACATCAGGAAATTGCACATCTCTAAAAAGTTGCCCGCCGAATCGGATACCACTGAACACAAAGAGAAGCATTGCCACCACTGCGATACAGACGCGCCTATAGCGGTGAGGTGATCCTTCAACGGATTGGAAGTTCGGCATGAACCGTTTGGATAATAGACCTTTCCATGTTACATCGTCAATGAGCAGAAGACACAGTGCAATCGTCAGCAAATTAAAAAAGCAGTAGTTTCCTGTCAGGATGATGAGCACTTGTAGACCGATCAATCCGATACATCCGGCGGTCCGTAAACGTTTCGGTGCAAAAATTAGGAACGGGACAACGAGTTCAACGGCGAACATACCGATAACCGAGACTTTGTGGAGCCACTCTGGTAATTGATGCACATACCACCCGATCCATGTCGGTAAGGGCTGCGTTTCATAGTGGAAGTTGAGGGCGGTGAAATTTCGCCACACGGCATCGCTGACAAGTTTGACGAACCCGGAGGCGAACATCAACCGGAATAAGAGCCAACGTAAGAGCCATAAAAACGCGCCGGAGGGTTGAGACGCACGCCTGAATGTATCACGGATTCGCAGCGGTGCAAAAAAGATTGCTAAAAGTCCCGCCTCTAAAAGCAGCACGTCCCATTGGAAGCTAAGAAAGACCTGCCCGACTGTCACAAGCGACAGATAGAACATCCATAAACCGGTTAGAATAAACGGTGGAAAGAAACCCGCGATTAGAGCCAGAGACAAAACAATGCCACCGGCACACAAGAAATGGAGGCAAGCATCTGACGGGTTCAACCAAAACAGTGTTGGAAGGAGATAGTAGCCTTCCGTCCCAATCTGTTGACGTACGGCTGCTAAATACTGTTCTGCCGGTAGGATTCCGTTGCTCCCAACTAACCCGTGGATCTGTACCCATAGGGATAAAAAGGCGATGAGGTAGATACAACCGAGTCCTCGTAGGAACAGCCAGCGCGAAAGGTGGAACGTTGTTCGCTCGGTATGGGTCCCCCAAAACCAGCGCGTCAACGTAGAGAAGAACGGGCGGTGCTGGGCGACGAAGCGGTAGACCCACTCCGATACACTTTTAAACCCGAACAGATGGTAGTAGCACCAGAGGAGCAAACCGTTGTTCAAGGCACGAAAAACAGCCTCTGCCCCGCTCAAAACTGTGCCGTTCTGGAGGATTAACTGCACGGAGTTTTCAAAATCTGAAATCGGTATTTCTGGGAATTCCGCCGCCATCTCTTGATACGGGGCATAGTCAACACGGTCACCTGTGACGTGCTGCCACTGTGTAATCCAGTATCGGCAAAAATCGCAGTCATTATCGTAAACAAGGAGCGGTTTGCTGCTTTGTGGGTGCATCCGAGATTTTCAGAAGGTTTGTCTAACGCCTACAACTTTATACTCAGCATGAATGATTAATTCCATGCTTTGTGAATTTTAGTGATGGCTTCCACAATTTGATCCATATCCTTTTCTGATCCAAGGAACATATTTTGGAAGAGCCATACGCTCTGTTCGCAAACCAGTGCGGCATTCGGACAAGGCAATGATCGGATAAGATGTGGATATTTCTCCGCAACGTATGCCATTCCGGGTTCCTCCGAAAGCGGAGAGCGATAGCCGATGGAACACGGAATGCCTTCAGCAGAAAGCGCATTGACAAACGCCTGCCGGGATTTGCCACTGAAACCTTCAGGGTTATACTTTAGGCAGTAGAGGTGATAGCCGTGTTTCGTAACCCACGGGGCGAGTCGGGGCGGTGTAATACCGTTGATTGCCTCCAAAGCGTTAGAGAGATAGGCGGCATTCCGATTACGGCGGTCGGTTTGTGCTTCTAAAAGTTCCAACCGCACAAGCAGGATCGCCGCGAGGTATTCTGACGGACGATAGTTCCAGCCGAGGCGCGGGTATTCCCATCTCGCACCGCCCGGTGCACGCCCTACGTTCATAAAGGCGCAGACTCGGTCGTGAATGTCTTTGTCGTTTGTTGTGACCATGCCACCTTCACCGGAGGTCAAATTTTTCGATGCTTGGAAACTAAACGCGCCGACATCGCTGAGGGAACCCACCTTTTTTGTCTGATATTCTGCGCCGTGTGCCTGCGCGCAGTCTTCAATGATTGTAAGTTGGTGGCGTTGGGCGATTTCTCGTAGTGCCCCCATATCTGCTGGATGACCGCCGAGATGCACAGGTAAGATCGCACGGGTTTCGGGACCAATAGCCGCTTCAACGCCTGCTGGGTCAATTGTAAACGTTTCTGGTGAAATATCTACAAACACTACGGTACATCGGCGTTCCAAGACAGCACTTGCGGTCGCTACAAACGTATAGTTCGGCACGATCACCTCACCGCCATCACTAAATCCGTCGAGATCCAGCGCGCCGGCTAAGGCGGCACTGATTGAATCGGTGCCGTGTGGCATGAAGAGGGCATAATTTGTTCCGGTATACTGTGCGTACTGCTCTCCGAAACGCTCAATCATCGTACCGCCAGAGCCTTCATTTGCACTCAAATACACTTCCTTGAGCAGCGGTTCGATTTTTGATTCCCACTCATCGGTTGTCGTGAGGGGCCATGAGGACCACGGTTCGCTTTCTATGTTGCGGACAGGCGTGCCGCCTGAAATTGCCAGTTGGTTGGACATACGAATCTCCGATTTTCTCTAATGGTAGATTTTGCGATTAACGATACACCGCCGATCAGCGCACTTACCGGTAATGCCTATATGTTTTCATGGTTTTCTGCAAGCGTTTGGAAGGTTTTGCAGAGAGCCAAGATGCTTACGGTTGTCAGGTTCAGTTATTTGTCAGAAGGGATAGGGTTTCCCTTTGCATCCAAATACACAACTTCCCAGCCCACGGGTTCCACACCGTCATTTACGAGATTAGACTGCTGTTCTTCGGAGAGTACTGGACTCTTATTAAGCACTATTACTTCTCCATTCACCGTTTCTTTTTTCTCAGAAGCGGTCATGTGCCAGATCCGATGTCCTGACTCGCTTTTTTGTAAATAGATTCTTCCTGGAATAGCGGGTAGTCTGTTTTCACCGAACACAACCCAATCTTCTTCTGTCTCTGGTTTTACTTGATACTTCTGTTGACATTTCTGGATTTCGGTGTTAATGTATTCTGCTTTAACCGTTTCCCAATCATCTTCGGTGTAAAATTCTTTCAAGATCAGAGCCGATCGTATATTGAAGTATCCGTCATAAGCCTTGAAAGTCTCTATCGTAATGCCTTTATTGAGGAGCATTTGCAGCCATTCTTTGCGTGGGTATTTAGCATCCATATCTACGAGTGTAAACGCGATGTGGCGTTTTTCACTATGGGCTGTCTCAATACCTGCTGCCCACTTTGCGTTTGATGCGTGAGAAGTGTATCTCTCATCAAACGTTTCCATGAGAGCTTCAACAGTTTGAGGTCCGGTATATTTCTTGGTAGGTGCCGCAAAATTCGACCTCCACATCTCATGATCCGATATCGCGCCACACCCTATAAAAGCAATTCCGACAATGAGCAGGCGTAGCGTCGTTAGCACAATGTGTTTCATGAATTTTCTCCTTTTCTCAATCAAGGGCATTTGAAACGAGGTTTTATTTTCTACATTTCGGGGAAATTTTTCGTGAAGAGCACTTGTATTTGACGACCCTGTTAAGTTTACTATGCTATCCAAAAAACTGTCAAGGAAAAAGCAGTGTTGAGATAAAAGACAGAGGCCGATTGAGCGTTAAAAGAGTATGGTTGTGATACCGAAGACGATGCCAGCTAAAATTGCGCCTAAGAGCGCATCAATCGCATAGTGGAATCTACAGTAAACCGTGCCAAGTGTCAAACCTACACACAGCGGTAGTAGAATCAGGAACGCTGTACTATCATAACGGAATGCACAGAGCAGCACAATCACTGATAACGAGACATGTGCGCTCGGAAATGCCGTGCCTTTCGAGGAACCTCTTGAGACAACCGAATGGGTCAGTCTAAAGAAAAAACCTTTCGACAATGGACCTTGAATCTTTTCAAAAAGGTAGCGGGGACCGGTGACAGGTAGAAACGGATAACAGAGGAGACTTAGATTAAATGTTAATGTCTCCGCGAAAACTGTCTCTTGAAACGGTCCTATTTTTCCTTTGAAATAGAGCCACACCGCTAAAAACACGGCGATGACGTAGTAACTAAAATAACAGAGATGTAAAATTTCCGATAGAATTATAGATGGAAAACGGTCACTAAGTTCAAGACTTGGCATCCCTTTGAAAACCTGTTTTTCCCAGCGGATTACCGTTTCATCGAAATAGCGTTGAAACACCATCTGAGTCAACTTCCCCATCTCGAAATAGAAAAGCGCGATAGTGGATAACGGGTACCAATCCCGCAGGAATCGGAAAGGAAATAGCGTAGATGCGTCAGTGGGTGTCAGTAATACAATGCCTGTGATACAGAGCACGCGTGCGAACAGATAGAGATACCAGCGCGCGACATTTTTGTGAAAGATTAAAATGAGTACACCGGTGAGTACTAAATACCCAATAGCAATCCAATCGTAAGGGAGAAGATTCATAGTTCCATTTTCGGTACAGTGTTTGTTTATTCCGACAGAATTTATCCTATTGTGGAAAAAATAACAAGAAAAAAATTGACGCGTTTGACAATCGCGGAGTAAGTGATTATAATTAAAGTGAACTAAATTTTATTGACTAAAAGAGGAATCAAAAATTGAGAAATTTTTTGTTGATTTTACTGATGATAGGACTCACAACAGTTAGTATCACTGGCTGTGATAGACCGATGACGGAATCGATGATGGATGCCGTCACACCGACTGAGATGCCGACAATGGATGATCCGGAGGCGTTTGCAGTTGCTCTTGTGCAAGGAGCGGTCGATCTCTACACAACAAAAGGTAGCGAGGCGATAGCCTATTACAATGACCCAATGCGTATTGACGGGCAGTGGTATGTGTTCATTGCTGATGAAAATAATATCTATGTCGCGCATCCGGCGAAACCCGAATTCGTTGGTAGAGATATAACCAAGATTTCTGGAGTTGACGGGGCACTAACAGGTTTAGAGATCGCTATGGCGACAGAAGATGGACGTTGGACTGCGTACTTGTGGCCTAATCCAGAAACTAACAAATTAGAACAGAAGCGTACGTGGTCGATTCGTCACGATGGCTACCTTTTCGCTTCCGGGTACTATGAACCGTGGAGTCCTGATCCCGCGACGATTCTTATAGACTCAAAAGATGATCCAGAGGCATTTGCGCACGCCTTTGTCTTGGCAGCGGTCGCACGTTATGAATCTGAAGGGCTCGATGCTACGGCAGCCTACTACAACGCCCCGGCAAGTGTTGACGGACAGTGGTATGTGTTCATCACGGATGCAAATGATACCTTCGTTTCGCATGCACCGATGCAGGAATTGGTAGGAACGGATCTGAAGGATGTCATGGGACTTGATGGATCGGCTTTAGGGGCAGAGATCGCCAAGGCAACGGGGACAGGACACTGGATTGAGTACTTATGGCCCAATCCTGAAAGTGGCATGAATGAAATGAAGCGCACGTGGCCAATCCGCCACGATGGTTACCTTTTTGCTTCAGGATATTATAAACCTATGGCGGAAGATTCCGTGTCTCTAACGGAAGATGCTGTGTCAGTCGTGGAAGATTCCATGCCAGCAGGAAATTAGCCGATCTATGGCGGAGATTGAAGCCGCGCTATACGTTAAAATAAAAAGGCGAGGTCCGCGGACCTCGCCTTTTCTTGCAAATTCAACGGACGCTAACGGTCGCGTAGCGAAGGCTTAGACCGTTCTAATCGCTCAATTAACGCTCGTGATTGCTTGAGTGCCTCTTCTGCGTCAACCTTGCCAAAATAAACCGCATTCTTTCTCTTGTCGTGGAGTTTCTCAAACATCTGCTTCAAGTAGGCGGCTTTATAAGTTTCCCAATGATCAGTCGGTGAAATACCGAAAAGGCTGGAAGACCAAACCTCTGGATGTTTCTCAAGTTCTACCAATTCATCCCGTTTTGATAGATATGTCCAGTACTCTTCAAAGTTGTCAATGGTAATGCCTTTATCAAGGAGCATCTGGAGCCATTCATCCCGCGGGTATTTTGCATCTACTTCGCTCATCGGAAGCGGGACACTATACTTAAAATTGATACCGTTGTCGAGTGTATAGCTGACACTTCCAGAAGTGATGGCATACCTTTCGTTGTACTTTTCGTCGTAAGCGTCTTGCAGTGTTTTGACAGTTTGCGGCACTACAATAATGCGCTTCTTAAACTCAACCGAGGGTATCTCTTTAGGAAAGTCGTGTAGAGATCGAAACAATTTCTCGGGGACATCATCTTTTCCTAAATGACGGTGGTGCTCTTTTACGATTTCGTCAATATTGAAAACCCGCGCCAGCTGTCCTTTTTTCAATCGCTTTTCAATCTGACCGAGTTCTCGCTCAATATAGGCAGCTTTATAGGTTTCCCAATCCTCGGTTGCTGGGATCTCGAAAAGTCCGGATGTCCATACCTGTGGCTGTCTTTCAAGATGCACTAAGGTATCCCGAAGGAACAGATATTCCCAATACGCCTCTGCGTTTTTGATTGTGATCCCTTTGTCGAGTAGCATCTGGAGCCATGCGTCGCGCGGATATTTCGCATCGACTTCGACGAGCGGGATATTTTCATGATACGCAAAGATTTCAGTATCACCTGCCGTGTAGGACACGCGGACGGTGGTATCCTTGTGTTTCTGGTTGTACCCTTCGTCATAAGTGTTTCGCAGCTCTTTAGTTGTCTGCAAGATGGCGTAGTCTTGGGTCTGTGGTGGCGACGCGATCTCGTTTTTCAGTTCTGCGGCGAGTGCTGCAAATTTTTCCCGAATAGTGGCACGCATTTCAGCACGCCGCGCTGCATCCATTTCGCCAGCAGACTTTAACACAGTTTCGGTCTGTTCGTTTACCCAAGCTTCCCAAGGGTCTTCAGTAGTTTGTGCTTCAGGGCGCGCTACGAAAAATGCGACGGTTCCTAATGCGAGCAGAAGCGTCAGTATATGGACAATCTGTTTGGTTTTCATTGTGTGTCTCCTTCGGTGAAGTTGTGGTTGGTTTATGTTAACTTTTAGATCGTACGGATTGACACACCGAATGTGGAAAAAAGTTCCGCAATTCTTTTGGATTAGTTACTGTCGATTAAATTACGAATCGCATGCACTGCTGCATTTGTATCTTGGAGCGGCATGTTCGGTACACGCGAGGTGAGTCCGTCGGCGATATGCTGCTTTAACTTATCAAGTTTGCATTGGTTCACAATGGCATGGTGTTCCATGTACTGATAGGCGTTATACCGCTTCGGTTTTCTCACAGTGTCTCTTGATAGTGTTAGCACGATAACAGGATGCCCACTACTCGCCGCTTCACACACCATTGTGAAACTATCTGCGGTGACGATAAGTAGATCGCTTAAGGCGAGGATGGCTTGATAGGGGTCTGCAAGTTCTGAGGGTGTGTCTGGTTCAATGAAGAGCGGACACCACGCGCTGTGTTTAAGTGTTGATGCCAAATGTGCTGTTACTTCTGTCGGTGTTCGACGGGAAGTCGTGACCAATATCTGTGCATTCATTTCTATTGCAACTGTCTGGCAAATCTCGCTGAGTTGTTCGGCATCTGTAGATGTAATAGTTTCGTGTCGGTCTGCGCCACCGATGAGGAGTCCAATCCGTGGACAATCAGGGAGATTGAGTTTTTGGATGAGTCGTTTTTGCTCGCTATTCAGCGTATCTGGTGAGATGGGGTTCGGCACACCGACTGTTTTGCAGACGTTATCCTTGTCTCTTTTACCGTGCCATGAGAACATCGGGAGAATCGCGAGGTCGAAATTTCGGACCCCCAACGGTGAAGGTCTACGACATGTGACTGTTTTGGCACCGAGAAGCCTACCAAGGAGTAGGTTGACCGCTGCGACAGATGAACCCGTCGACAGGATAATATCAGCGGGACGAAAGGCTGTCAACGCATTGTAAGTCTCAGCAGTGAGACTCCAGCGAAGAAGTGTGTGGATAAGCGAGATCGGGAGTGGTGTGCCGCCGAAAATACACATAAAGACACGCAGCAGATTATCACGCCACTTACGCCGGAATTCTACCGTAAGCCATTCAGTTTCGGATTCAGACAACTTTTCTACAATGCCTAAAGATTGCTTGTAATGCCCCGGCTTATTGTCGCTTAAAATAACAACTTTCATTTGCAAGTAGTAGGCATACTCCGTATGCCGTAACGCTAATTTTCGATTATTTCTGGGAAGGTATACGCGATTAATTCAGTTATACCATTTTCACCCTCAATCTTGACAATGCCGACGTGTGGAGCGAACCATACCCTCTGACGCTGCTGCGTTGTTTCTGCCTCTGAGAAGAGCGTCTGCGTGATTTCTGTCTGATATTCGATCTGATACGTTTCCTCAAAACTTCCGGCAGGGGTCTCAAGTGAACCTATGGCAACAACCTCACCCTTAACACTCACGTGTACCGCGAAAGGGAACTGCAGCAGCACAAGGTTCTGCAAAATAATGCTTCCATTGACATTCGTATTGAGGGCATCCCACTGGAAATTGGGAGTCAACGGCAATTGGCAAAAAACAAATTCAGGGTGTGTGATCGGCTCTACAGTGATATCCAGTTCCAAGCCAGCGAATTCGTCTGCAACCGAAGCAGGCAGTTCACTTTGAACGTAACGCTCTATCTTTTCACCGATGACGAATAATACTTGGCTATCCGTAACGCGTAAAACATCGGGTTTCAGATAGTCAAACTCCGTTTCAGTAACCGGTGGTGTGTAGGTAAAAACCTGAAAGCCCTCTCCGTGAATACTATTTCCATCAGTAACCTCTCGCGACCACTCGGATCCATCGGCGTTCCGATAGACCCATCTGCTGCCGACAGTATCGGGAAAGTAGTTCGGCATCTGCTGCACTATCGGCGCGGGCATTTCATCGGAACCGCATCCGAATAGGATAAAGATACCACACAGCATGAAAAAAATCAGTCGCATTTTATTTTAATTTCCTATTTTTTTCAAGGACTGACAGTATGAATTTGACGAAATTAACCCTCACTGCCTCTGATACGAGCTGTTCTAACAGAGGTCCGCTGGCTTGCTGAGAGATTAGGGTGCCATCTCTATCAATGAACCACCCGGAAGGGATGTTGCGGATATGGTCAAAATTACTTTCACTTGGTTGTCCTCTTGTTTTTCTTTAAGGTGTTGCTCAAATGGTGTTGGAAGATATTTTACCTTTCGTCTATTGATGTGTTGTTGAAACTTAAAGATAGTATAGCATATTGCCCAAGAAATTCAACTGTTTTTGCTTGACTGATTGTGTTAGAGATCGTTACCTCTCTGACGCTCCAGGCATCCTTGAAGTCAGGACGATTTAGTTTTAAGGATTTATTGTGTTTCAGGTCTTTTTTTAAAGATCCGGTGCGGTTAGGAGGGAAACACCCAAGCAAAAACACCGCACCTACCGGGCTTGGGGTCCGAAAATTTGGCAAAAAAATGGAAAACTAAATAACCCTACACATTGAACAGAAACCGAGTGAAACTCAACGTTTTGTTTTCGGATTTCTGGGACTGTGACGGTATAAAGTTGGGTTTCACTCAGTCCTTGAATTTAACAGCGACATGTTGAATTTGAAGGGGATTTGGAACCCACACATCCGGTTTCTCAGTTTCGTTCAACCCAACCTACGGCACGTTCAATATCCCTGAGTGTCAAACGAAATTCCTTGGCAAATAGATTAGATGTGTTATGCTCTTAAGACATTTTTGAAACTATTATAGTGCGAAAAGTCGTAGAAAATTTTAATTGATATTGGAGATTTTGATAAAGATGCCTATACCATCTACTGACGAAATGACTCTACCTGTTCTTCAGCACATAGCTAACGGTCAAGAATACCGTCGCTTGAGTATTATAAAAATGCTTACCGAACATTTTTCGCTTACCGAGGATGAAAGGAGGAAACTAGGTAAAAGTGGACAGATGGAAAAATCCTTGAGTCGTAAAGGACTCATAGAGCGATCCAGAGAACGGCATTACCGAATAACAGCTCTCGGACGTAATGTTTTAAGTCAAAGCGTAGAAGAAATTTCTGCGCCTGATCTAAACGCTGGAACTAGTGGGGACCTACCTGACTCTGGGGAAAACCTTGGGATTGGAGAAGGTAACCAACGTCCTGAAAAATCCATTGAAGAAAATTATCAGCAAATCAGAAAGGAATTAGCGGAAGAATTACTGCAACAAATTAAAAAGAACTCTCCTACTTTTTTTGAGGAATTAGTTATTGATTTGCTCGTTGCAATGGGATATGGTGGTTCACGCGAAGATGCCCAAGCCGTAGGACGCAGTGGTGATGGTGGAATTGATGGTATTATTAATGAGGACAGACTCGGTCTTGACGTGATTTACGTTCAAGCAAAACGGTGGGAAGGAAATGTTGGTGAACCTGATATTGCAAGGTTTGCGGGGGCGTTGGCTGGAAAAGGTGCTAATAAGGGAATTTTCATCACAACATCAGATTTTACCAAGGCTGCGAGAGCGTACGATGCTTCAGGTTTCAAAATTATTCTTATTGATGGAAACCAACTTGCCCAATATATGATCGAACACAATGTTGGTGTTTCCATAGAGAAAACGTACGAAGTCAAACGTGTAGATTCCGATTATTTTGCTGAAAACGTTGAATGATGCAAAACACTGCGATGTGTGGGTTATGTGAATCACAGAAAATCCGAGATCCACACAACCACCATATCAAACCACTTCCATCCAAACCCCCGGCACGAACCCTGGATATTCTCCTTCGCTGAACGCCGGGTAATAGACACCCTCGTTGTCAAAATCGTGGACCGTCTCGCCACCGCCTTCGTTTGGGATATGCACCCTGCACGTATAATCGGTCTGATTGAACAACTGCTGCGGTGTCGGTGTAGATGGATCCACACGGTATGCTGCTAACGCTGCCTCATCAACCGTAATCCCCAGTCCTGGCGACTCAGGAACCTGAATTGTTCCTTCAACCACCGGAAGCCGCGTTTCGAGCAAGTCCGATTCCCACAACTCATGACACGTAATCGCTGGTAATTCCGCTTGGGATAGCACGGCACCGAGATGCACCGAGTACGCCGTTGTAATCCCTGTGCCGACCATCTGGAGCCAGTAGGGTTGATCGAACGAAGCACAGAGCGCGTTCGTCCGCCGGAGCGAGTTCACACCACCACCGACAACGAACCCACCACAACACCGCGCATGCAAGCAGGACTCGTTGAAATGCTCTACAATCCGTTTTTCGACAGCCGCTTGCAATCGCGCTGCACCCTCTACATCTGTGCCGAGATAGTACGGACTCTCATAGATAGCGACATTCGGGTGTTTATCTAAGTGTTGTAAAACAGGGATAGCGTTATCCGCAGTCCGTAGGAATCCGTTGAAATCAATGTCGAGCCGGTAGTCTGCTGGCACCGCATCACCGACGGCATCCACCTGCGCGAAGATGTCGCGCCACGGACGCGCTTTGAGTTTCGCAGACGTATAACCGCGTTTCACCGATTCTTGGACTTCCGCCACCCAATCCTCCGGCGGCATATCAATATCCCACCACGAAATGGGGCATTTCTCGCGAACCTTGGGTCCAATGAGTTGGTAGACAGGCACATCCACCGATTTGCCGATCGCGTCAAAAAGCGACATCTGAATACCGAACCCGACGCTGTCATCGTTCATACATGCAAACGCGTTTTGTCCGATCAGTTGTTCAATGTTCGCTGATTCATCTGATAAATTCTCGCCGTATCCGACAACGCCGTTGCTGAGTTCAACACGGTAAACATGAACCCGTTCACCGTGCGTCAAAGCGCGGTGCATGTGTCGGCTGACCCGCTCGTGATAGAAAGGTACGTTCAACGGAATCGCTTCAAGGTGTTTGATGCTAAGCATGAAATATCTCCTAAAATAGAGGGTCCGCTTTGATAGTGCGTCTATACATTTCTACATTTATTGCACATTGTTCCGAATTGTATCACACTTTCAAAATTACAGGGCAAGAATATTGCGACAAATCGCCTTTCTATGAACTCAGTTTTGAAGAAAACCGTCAGTGTTTGCAACCAAAGGGGAAAATAGACTATCGTAACTTGAGTTTGATAGTTAAAGGAGGGTTAGAAAATAAAATACAAATATAGACGTAGGCACCTTTCCAGTAACGGGTGGGGACCCCGGGTTTCACTCGGTGGTGATTTCAAGTTTCTCTGTTCCTTTGAAAATGCTGTGCTGTGTACGATTTTTAGTAGGTCTCCGTTCAACCCAACCTACAGGACTGATAGTTGACAACCGACAACAGTTGACACGCCACCCGTTTTGTTGCTATAATATCCTTAAGTCTACAACTGTTTTTGTCAGCAAGGAGCGTTTTATGGCAAGGATTGAACCCTTTAATGTTTCAAATGAACTTTTAGGTGAACCCGATAAACTGCAAGAGCAGGCGCGGCAAGATGGTTATCTCTTTTTCCGTGGCTTGATTGATGCCGATTCTATCTATAACTTGCGTCAAGATTTCTTAGAAATCTGTCATCGACACGGATGGGCAGAAGGTGGAGATGCCTTGATGGACGGCATCCGCACGGGGGGTCCCTACATGGAAGGCGATGACGGTTATTGGCCCGTCTTAGATGAATTCCAATCCTTGGAATCTTTCCATGCGTTCGCGCACCATCCAGCGATCTTGGACATGTTGGACAAACTCTTCGGCGAGAAGACACTTGTGCATCCGCGGAATATTGGAAGAATTATGTTCCCAGAAAACACTAAATACACAACGCCTGCACACCAAGATTTTATCCATATCCGGGGCACAGAGGAGACCTATACCGCATGGATACCGCTCGGCGTGTGTTCGACAGCGTTGGGTGGATTAACAGTACTCTCTGGATCGCATCAAGGCGGTATATATCCCGTGAAACCAGCCCTCGGTGCGGGTGGACTCGGCATTGATACCGAACCCTTGGAAGCAGACGGACTCTATTGGGTAGCAGGAGACTACGAGATTGGCGACGCGCTTTTCTTCCACAGTCATGCCGTTCATAAGGCACTGCCGAACCAGAGTCCGGATCTGATTCGACTTTCGGTCGATTATCGCTATCAAGGATGCTCGAAGCCGGTCACAGAAGGGTCGCTTTTACCGCATTTCAATCGGATGGGTTGGGACGAAATTTATACCGATTGGAAATCAACGCAGTACCAGTATTATTGGAACGCCTTTGATTTGAATCGAGTTTAGTGATGAAAATTGTATTGACTCTCCTGATCATCGGTGTTTTATATGTTACAGCGAGCCTGTCTTCACAAACCGTCAATATGGTGCTGATCCCAGCAGGCGAGTTCCGCATGGGAAGTAACAACGGCGAGCGCGATGAGAAGCCGGTGCATACTGTCTATCTTGATGCCTTTTATATTGACAAACATGAGGTGACGGTTGCAGAATACAAGGAATTTGTTGAAGCAACGGGGCATCGACCGCTACCAGAATCTGTAGAGCGAACCTCGCCAACCGATCAACACCCTGTGGTTCAGGTCAGTTGGCAGGATGCGATGGCGTATGCGAAATGGGCAGGCAAGCGGTTACCGACAGAAGCCGAATGGGAGAAAGCCGCACGCGGTGGGTTAATCGCGCAGGATTATCCGTGGGGAGATGCGATTGATGCCAGCAGCGCAAATTACAACAAAAATACAAAATCTGGCGCGCATGATGAACGCGCGACACCTGTCGGTGCCTATCCTGCTAACGGCTACGGATTGCACGATATGTCTGGGAACGTCGCGGAGTGGTGTCTTGACACATATCACCGAAAGTTTTACGCGGATGCACCACGAGATAACCCGATTGCTGGTGCTGAGAACGTCCAACAGGCTATTACAAATGCCGGTGTTAGCAAAGAAAAGCGTGTTGTGCGTGGTGGGTCATGGAGTTTCAACGCAAAAAGCGTCCGCGTCGCGAATCGGCTCGCTGAGAAACCCTCACTTTTAAGCAGCGATGTCGGCTTCCGCTGTGTTAAAGTAGTAGGTACACGGCGTGTGCCGTCGAGAAAATAGTACCGTTATAGAATAGCAGGTACATGTCGTGCGCCGTCTACAAAGCTATAGTACCATCATAATGGATCCAAGGAAAAGAGAAACCAATTGATCAATTTTCAACGACGAAAACTTAATACTACACATCGCATCTGTTTTGTCACAATACTCGTCGGATGTATTTGTATTGCTGTTTTACCGGCTGTCGCCGAAAACTATACGGGTGATTTTTTAACAAACGGTGTTGGCGGGCGCGCACTCGGATTAGGTGGCGCGTATGTTAGCATTGCTGACGATGCGACGGCTACCTATTGGAACCCTGCTGGTATTGCGGCGGTTTCCGATAATTATCAGTTCTGTCTGATGCACGCCGCGCGGCGTTCCGGGTTAGGCACGTTCAACTATATCAGTGGTACAACGCAAATTCTGCCGAAACTCAATCTCGGGCTGTCGTGGATTCGGGCAGGCGTAGACGACATCCCAATCTATCCACTCGTTCCAGCCTTTGATCCGAATATTAGTGCCGGTGAACGACGGAACCTCGCCAAAAACCGACCGAGAGAATCAGACTTTACGCCTGTGGGTTACCTAAACGATAGTGAAAACGCCTATGTTTTAACACTCGCCACGCGTTGGGTTGTCAGTCAATCGTGGTGGGATAACTTCGGTAGGGATTCGGTGCCGCCGGAGTTTATGGTCGGTGCGAATGCAAAATGGATTTCGCAACGCTTAAGCGGCGGCGATATTGACATTTATAATTACGGGAGTTGGGGATACGGTTTTGATGTTGGCGCGCTTGTCCGTTTGCCGGACTTTAACGGGCTTTTTAGGCTGGAGAACTTCGGTAGTCTCTCCTTCGGTGTCAATCTTCAGGACATTTCAAAGACGACTTTGACGTGGAACACGCTGTCTGCGCCGAAAGAATCTATTCCTGCGAATTGGAATATAGGGGTGGCGTATACTAACAGTCGTGTTTTCAATCGAGAATTGATCCTCTCTTACCAGTGGCAGCAACGCTATGGTGGTCAGATGCATCTCGGTATAGAGTATCAGATTAGCAAACCTTTAGCTTTACGCCTCGGCTACCGCGAGAGCCGTCTTACAAGCGGCATCGGTATCCAACTTCGCCAGTTTCGGCTCGATTACGCGCTCCTCTTCGGTGACCTGATTAGCACACATTTTTTGAGTCTGCTGTGGAATTTTTAAGAAGCGACTTTAGACGCTTGGTTTCGACAAATCTGGTTGATCGCGTAACAGGATCAAGAGCGGTGCAAGGACCAACGGGAGCATCACCAAACCGTCTAACACAATCGGCAAACCGTATTGGTCTCCTAAAACACCAACAATTTTATTCAAAAAGCCACCGACACCCCACGCGGCACCCATCATTAAACCGGAGGCGATGTTTTCATGTCCGCGCAACATGATCTGCGCGAGAATAATGTTAACAGTTATCGAACTCGTAAGAATGACGTTGCCTAAAAAGAGGAGTGCGAGGAAACTGAACCCGTCCGTGTGTAACGACCAGTAAAGAAGGGGCGGCGCACCGAGAAGTGATACCAATAACAAAACATAAGTGTTGACGCGACTCATCAGCCATCCACTTGACAAAATACCCATTGACCCGGCGAAAATAAAGAGGGCGATGACCAGAGAACGCCCTTGGTCTGAGTAGCCTTGATCGGCTAAATGGACAGAAAGAAAGGTTTCGATACCGGTGAGTGTAACGGTTCGCATCGCCGCAATAACGAATAGCACAATGATGGGGAGCAGGCGCGGTGAAGCAACACGCCAAAACGGTTCTTGCGGGATTTGATCGTCGCTTGGTGTGCCGCTCGTGCTGACAGTTAAATCGAGTGCCTTCTCAAATTTTAATACTTTTGGTAACAGCAACGCCACGAGTAAACCGGGTATCATTTCCCAAACAAGGTATTCCAAGCCGAAACGGTACGGGATAAACAGGAGTACCAGCGGCCCGAGTGCACGTCCAACGTTTCCACCTGTTAGAAATATGGAGATACCCATCCCTCTCTGTTCTGAAGCGAGCGCACCTGCATAAGTCGTCGCCTGTGGGTGGAATGCAGCGACCCCAATACCACCGATAGCTAACAACAGATACACAATATTAACAGATGGCGCAAGCCACAATAGACTTAAACCGAGCGCACTAAAGGCCACGCCTATTGTCAGAAAATGCACTGTTCGCACACGATCTGATAGCCATCCAAAGACTATCTGTCCGAATGAGCTAAATACGCTGTAAATTGAAACGAAGTTCCCCGCTAAGCTATTCCGTGTCGCAGCTGTGGCTAACTTCGTCAGCAGGAGCGGTTGCAAATGTGAGAGAAGCGTCGCGTAGGAATCGAGAACGGTATGTGATAACGTGAGAAAATAGAACTGTTTCCGAGTGGAAGTTTTTGAGGTGTCTTGATTGTTATCCATGAGATGAAATGATACCGCGTTTCTATAAAAATCAGACAATTGTAAGATGCATATTATAGAATGCCACAAACTAAAAAGCAAGTCTTTAAAAGAAATCTTGACAATTAAACCTTCAACGGATACCATAATACAAATTCTATAAAACAGAAAAATCAATCATAACCCATAGCGAGCGTGCCTTTGAACAGAGAACAATTCCAGCGGATTGCCAAGATCGGCTTACCAACGCTACTCGCAGTCATCATAACCTACTTCCTCTTAAAAGAGATTGACCTTCAAGAGATACCGCAAACCCTGCGTCGATTGTCAATAAAGGCACTCTTAATCGGATTCACATGCTACTGTTTGTTAGTTCTGGCGAAAGCCTCACGGTTCCGAGCACTGCTGAATCTTGATAGCAGTCTACATCAGATTTTTCCAATTTTAGCGTTGCATACCTTTTGGGGCAATATCCTCCCGATGCGGACAGGGGATGTCTCTTATGTCTATCTGATGCAACGTCGGCAGAAAGTGGAAGCAACACAAGGGATTGCTTCGCTGCTGGTAGCAAGTCTGATTGATTTGATATTGTTAATGGGTTTAGTGATTGCAACCGGGTGGCTCCTGCGTGCTGAACTTCGGGATACCTTCACTGGCATTGTTCTGTATCTCATGCCCCTTCTTATAGGAAGCGGTTTAATTTCGGTCGTCGTTTTCGTCTCTGTCGCGCCGAAGGTCTGTATGAAACTCGCTGACCGATGCGCGAGACCGCTATTACGCCTTGAAAAGCGAGCGGTTTCATGGATTGTCGATAAGGGGTTACAGGTGCTGCAGGAACTCACGGCGTTCCGATTGAATCGACGGTTTTTGGAGGTGTGGGCATATTCTTTGATGTGCCTTGTAATCCGATTCGGATTTCAGTGCTACCTTGTTGTTGAAATGGGGGTTGATGTACCAATAACGCAGGTGTTGTTTGCACTTGCATTTACCAACGTCTTTAATCTTTTGCCTGTCCAAACGATTGGCAACTTCGGGACGACAGAGTTTCCGTTCGTCTGGCTGCTATCACATTTCGGGACCTCTATAGAAGTAGCGACTGTCACAGGGTTTAGCCTGCACATCCTGATTCTACTTTACTGTGTACCTTTAGGTCTATACGGATATTTCAAAAAACCGAAGGAGTCATTAGAGATATGAGAATTATTGATCCACATGTTCATGTTTGGAAAAACGATCCGCAGTTTCCGTGGGCACCGGAGACAACAAGTCCGCCCACCGAGGACGCTACCGCAGAGATGCTTTTGGAACTAATGGCAGCAAATGATGTAGAAAAAACCGTCCTCGTTCAAGTCATCCACTATCGATGGGATAATAGTTACGCCGCGGACGTTATGAAAAGGTATCCCGATAAATTCATGGGCGTGTGTCGGATCAACCCCGAAGACCCGGCGGCACCGGAACATCTCAGCCGTTGGACAGAAGAGCACGGTTTCCATGGCGTGCGGCTGAGTCCGTCTGTCGGACCCGCCGGTGATTGGTTCACAGGACCGTTAATGCCGCCTATCTTTAGTCGTGCCGAAACACTCGGTGTACCACTGCTTATGCTCACTGGAGCCGAGCGATTGGTCGATCTTGTGCCGCTTTTGGAGCAGCACCCGGATCTCGATGTCGTGGTAGACCACATGGCGAGCTGCTCGCCTGATGCGCCTGAAAAACTTGAATTACTGCTCAATCTTGCAAAATTTCCTCGCGTCTATGTCAAAATAAGCCATACGTGGTCAATCTCGAAAACAGGGTACCCATGGTCGGACACATTTGAACAGGTTAAGGAAGTATATCGCGCCTTCGGCGGTTCGCGACTCATGTGGGGTACTGATTGGCCCGTCTGTCTCAGCCGTGCCAGTTATGCAGAAACCTTGGCGGTTGTCCGAGATGAGATGGATTTCTTTACACCAGAAGACCGGGAATGGGTGTTAGGCAAAACGGCACTACGTCTCTGGAAATTCTAATGTCTCAATCCGCAGGTCCGGTAGGTTCGGTTTGGAACCGCCCCGGATTTACGAGGAAACCTTGAAGATTTCAAAAACCTCTTGAATATGTGCCTACTCGGACAGAAATTGCTGACGGCTGATGGCTAATTGCTGACTGCTTCTAATTTTAACATTTGACAAATTCTCGCACGTGTGTTACTATAATAACGCAAGTTGCCACCTATTTATCTACATAGCACTCCTACGGAGTGCGGTCGCTTAAATATGCTGTTTCTATAGATATAACACCCCTACGGGGTGAAGAAAGTGTCGGAAAAACCGCGTTACAATGCTCAAAATCCGTTGGTAGCAACTTGGGTTATAATAATGTGAATGTACCAACGAGAACCCGCTTAACGTAAAAGCACCGTGGTGTGGCGTCGTACAAAACCCTGTCCTCTTTTACTGGCGAGGTTTCCTATGGGAAACACCCTATCAAAAACACCTCGCCCGTTTACATGGAGAAAACACCATGCCGTTTTGCCCACAATGCAACACTACATATAAAGAAGCAATCTCAACATGTCCGGATTGTCAAGTATACCTCGTGCCGCAAGCAGCACAAACCGAGATCCCGGAATACGGGGACTGGTACGCCCTTGAATCTGTGCCGAACGAATTAGCAGGAAATATCCTTCAGAGCGTCTTAGAAGATGAGGGGATTCCGGTCTATTTGCGCTGCCATGAGGTGCCTAATTATGGTGGCGTAAAAGGCAACGCCTCCCAGTCGGAATGGGGTGATGTCCTTGTGCCGGTTAATTTAGTCCCACGCGCCCGGGTATGTCTCAAAGCCTATTTCGATTCGTTGAAGGAAGAATAATAAGGCACACAAGCAGATCGTTATGAAAGCCAAGCAACTCTACCTCATTAAGGAAGCAAAAGCGCATGTCCGCATGGCTGGGAAAGTCTATGTCCGAGGACATCGTAGGCGGAACGGAAGTTATGTCAAAGAGCATTGGCGGCGGCGACCTAACAAAAGGATCGGTATCCACAAACGGTTTGAATCAACAGCGGCTCAACTCACTATCTTTGAAACCAACGAAACCTCAAATTGACACAAGTTGAAAGGTGCTGTGAGAAGAGATTGTGGCTGGTGATTCTGAACATACCCAAATGACATCTTCTCAGAAAAACGCTATGGTCTACTTTTTCCGAAGTTTACAAGCCTGCCTTATTTTACTTTTTTGCATTGCGACTCCCACACTTTTTAGCGATGTTTACCGTATCAAGAAAGGTGATACTCTTCTAATTACTGTCATCGGGCAGCCGGAATATACGCATTCCGTGCAGGTCCGTGGGGACGGTAGAATCAACTACTTCGGCGGCGAGTTTGATGTTGCTGGGGCTACAGTGACAACGGTCAATCATCGGATTCGCGAGTTTCTCAAGCACATTAGCAACCCTGTTGTTATGGTGTCCTTGGTGTCCCAAGAAAACGGAGTCTTCGTCGGCGGTGCAGTGAAAACCCCCGGACGTTATACCATTTCGCCGGAGACCGATATCGATTTATACCGTGCCATCGCGCTCGCGGGCGGTATGGCAGAGAACGCTGATCGCCAAGGTGTCCAATTAATTCGCACCGATACAACCCAAAAAGTTGAAACCTACGACCTCTCAACAAACCATCCTGACCGCAATATCCGCGTCAACATCAACGATTTGGTGTATATTATGCCACTGGCGGTTGTTGAAGTGCAAGGGCAGGTACAAAACCCCGGAAAACTTTTTGTGCGTGGAAACATTGGTATCAGGCAAGCACTTGCCCGCGCTGGCGGCCCCGATCGAGAAGCTGATCTGACCGCTGTTGTGAAGGTCGCAAAAAGCGGGTCACTCTCCGAATTCAACCTCTCCGAACAGTTTTGGAAATCGCCGCCAAGGGGTGTCGAGCTTCCATCTTTATCAGACGGTGATGTCTTGTTTGTCCCTAATGTCTTTAAGGTTGAGCCTATCTATGTAACGGGGTACGTTCGCGCCCCGGGCGCGCAACGTGTTCGCGGTCCTTTGACCATTGCGCGGGCACTTGCACTCGCTGGTGGATTCGAGGTTTCTGCCAACCGTGAAGAGGTCCTCATCCACCGGCGTGATGGTACAACCATAGAAACACCTTTCACATTCAACCCAGCTGAAGGTGAGGCACGGCAAATGCTACTCTACCCCGGTGACATTTTAGAGATTAAAAAGAAGTTCCAAGTCAACTGGGGTCTCGTCAGTACCTTCGCCTACATCGTCATCAGCGGCGTGGGTATTATCATCCAGTTGACACGGTAAATTGTTAAGCGCGACGCGAGCAGACTTCAAACGTCTTTTTTAAAAGGAGCGATAAAAGTGCAGTTAAAAAAAGTACACCGCTACATCATCTTCTTTTTCGCTTTACTCCCTATTACTGCTTACGCTCAGACAAGTATATACAAACTCCCGAAAGGCAGGACGGGGCTTGAACTTGGGTTTAGTACAACCGAAAATATCAACACAATAACTGGTAGCCTTGATTACGGAATTGACAGGGATTTAAGAATTTCTTTCGCAGGGGGAGTTGCCCTTATTGAGGATGATGTGTACAATAGAATGTTAGAAATTCCGCCAGCTCCTGTGGTTGGACTGTCGGTAGTCCGAATTAACTCGTTGGGGCAGACAGGCTTAGATTATTTTCTTCAGGGGAGTTTTAGTGCTATGTTTTCCCGGACTGTGAATGCTGCAACAAGTGAGACGTTCGTTAAAACACGGATACTTGGACTTACCGGTGGCGGTGGTGTTTTAAAACGGTTGGGTACGAAATCAAGATGGGGTATAACCCCATTTTTTGGCGTATATTATTCAAGTGCTTGGGATGTTACAGAGCGGCAATGGACAGGATTTGAAGAAACTGTGAGCGATAGTAGTATTTTAGGAGAAGCCGGGGTAGAAATTCAGATGTCAAAGACGACGAGCATCATCGGATCTCTTCTATTTTCTTTTGAGAGTTCTGATACCGCTTTTAGTATCGGGATAAATCTGTATTAAAAATGCTATGCCCCATCTCAACATCAAACCCACCCACAAATCCATCAAAAATTACTATGCCGAGCTCCAAGAATACGACAGCATCGGCGCAGCACATGAAGGCGCAGTCCGAACGGCATTCCAGAGTCTCCTCCAACACTACTGCCGACAGGCAGACCTCATCCTCGTTTGTGAAAAGACACATTACACACCGGAGAACAGACGGATAACACCCGATGGCGAAGTCGTTGATACCTTCGGGCTGCCTTATGGCTATTGGGAAGCAAAAGATACACAGGATGATCTTTACGTCGAAACGGATAAGAAATTCGCCGCGGGCTACCCTTCCAAAAATATCGTCTTCCAGTCCCCGACACACGCGCTGCTTTATCAACACGGGCAGCTGCAACTGGACTTAGACATCACCGAACCGAGAAACCTCGTCAACGTTCTCCAGAGCTTCTTCGCGTATCAGGAAGAGAACATCTCGGCGTGGCATACCGCCGTCTCTGAGTTCAAGGAGACCGTCCCTGAACTCGGTGAAAAATTGACAGCGTTAATCGAAACCGAACGCCAAAACAACCCGCGATTTCAGAAAGCATTTATCAGTTTCCATGAACAGTGCCAAACTTCAATCAATCCGAACCTCTCCATCGCCGCTGTAGAGGAGATGCTCATCCAGCACCTGTTGACGGAACGCATCTTCCGCACCGTTTTCAACAACCGCGATTTTACACGCCGCAATATCATCGCCCGCGAAATTGAGAACGTCATCGACGCGCTCACCTCACAGACATTCGACCGCAACCAGTTCCTCCAGAGTTTGGACCCCTTCTACGTTGCAATCGAGCAGACTGCCGCCACTATCACCGATTTCTCACAGAAACAGGGGTTCCTCAACACCGTCTACGAGCAATTTTTTCAAGGCTTCTCCGTCAAGGTGGCAGATACGCACGGCATCGTCTACACACCGCAACCGATCGTCGATTTCATGGTGAAAAGCGTCGCGCATATTCTACAGACCGAGTTTGACCGTTCCCTCTCTGATACCGGTGTGAATATCATCGACCCGTTTGTTGGGACTGGCAACTTTATCGTCCGTATCATGCAAGCACTTGACCCTATCGCATTAGAGCGAAAATACACCGCCGACCCGCCAGAACTCCAGTGCAACGAGGTGATGCTCCTACCTTACTACATCGCCAGTCTCAATATTGAGCATACGTTTTACACGGCAACGAACCGGTACGTCCCTTACGAAGGCTTGTGCTTGGTGGATACATTTGAGATGGCAGAAGACCGCCAGATGCAGCTATTCACCGCCGACAATACAGAGCGGGTTGAGAAGCAAAAGAAGTCGCCGATGTTTGTCGTCATCGGTAATCCACCCTACAATGTCGGACAGGTCAACGAGAACGATAACAATAAGAACCGGAAATATAAAACAATGGATAAACGGGTGCGGGAAACCTATTCGCATGATTCAAAGGCAACGAACAAAAATGCCCTCTCAGATTCGTACGTCAAAGCAATTCGATGGGCATTGGACAGAATAGAGAAAGAGGGTATTGTAGCCTTTGTGACAAACAACAGTTTCCTCGACGGTATAGCGTTTGACGGCATGCGGAAACACCTCGCTGAAGATTGCGCCGCGATTTATATTTTGGATTTGGGTGGGAATGCAAGGAAGGGGTTAAAGGTCTCCGATGCCAATGTATTCGGAATTCGTGTCGGTGTGAGTATCAACCTATTTGTCAAGAAAGATGGGAACTCATCAGAATCCCCCTGTATCTTCTACTACCGGACCGACGATTTGTGGGACAAAAAACAGAAATTCAGTTTTCTAAATGAGTCTCAACACGCTGGCGATATTCAGTGGCAAACGATTCAACCAGATGCACGCCAGACATGGCTCACAGACGGGTTTCACACCGAGTTTGATACCTTCATTCCAATGGGGACTAAAGAGACAAAAGCAACAAGAGGTGAAGTAATAGATGTGATTTTCAAAACTTATAGCAGTGGTGTAAAAACCAATCGTGATGCTTGGGCTTACAACTTCAATCAAGACGCTCTCACTGAAAACATGAGGGGGATGATTGAGACCTACAACGAACAGGTATTCAAGTGGGAACGGCGGGAAAATCAAGATGCTGAGGTTGATGATTTTGTGGTTTCTGATGATGAAAAAATCGGTTGGAGTTCAGGCTTGAAACTGAAATTGAAAAGTGGACAGGTCGCTGATTTTTCGCCTGAGCAAATACGGACATCTCTTTATCGTCCATTCACGAAATCTAACCTTTACTTTGACCGAATGATGACTGAACGTGTATACGTCTTTCCTTCTATTTTTCCTGTACTCGAAACCGAAATAGAAAATCGAGTTATATGGCTTAAGGTCGGAAAAGAATGGCCAATGTTTGGATTAATGGTCAATCGGCTTGCAGATCAATTGCCACAGGGTGGCTCTCAATGTTTCCCATTCTATATCTATGACGAAGACAGCGCAAACCGCCGCGAGAACATCACCGATTGGGCATTGGCAGAATTCCGAACCCGCTACAAGGACAATACTATCACCAAATGGGACATCTTTCACTATAACTACGGACTCCTGCATCATCCGGCGTATAGCGGAAAATACGAGGCAAACCTCAAACGTGATCTGCCACACATCCCCTTTGCCAACGACTTCTGGGGATTCGCAAAAGCAGGCGAACGGTTAGCAGACCTCCACGTCAGCTACGAATCCCAACCCGAATATGATAAACTCAAGTTCGTCCAGAACCCAGACACACCCCTCGATTGGCGCGTCGAGAAAATGAAACTCTCCAAAGACAAAACGCAGATTGTATACAACGATTTCTTGACACTTGATGGCATCCCCGAAAAAGCGTTTGATTACCGACTCGGCACCCGTTCCGCGTTGGAGTGGATAATTAATCAATATTGTGTTAAAATAGACAAACGCAGCGGTATTGTGAACGATCCAAACCGTGCAGACGATCCGCAGTATGTCGTCAAACTCATCGGCAAGGTGATTACTGTCAGTCTGGAGACGGTGGATATTGTTGAGAATTTGCCAGCGTTACAGTAGTAGAAGAACCTGCTCGGCGTGCCGTAACCTATACTTTCTTGATTCTCTCTGTAAAATATGCTATTATTTATGAACGATTGATTCTGATGGCAGAAGTTGGGAGAATTTCCGTAAAGATAATAGTAGTCTTTCAACTTTGAATTTGAGGGCAGGTTCGTAGTAGTGCGATTTATCGCACGTCCACAAGTCAATAACGGGCAATAATGCACGTCGCATTTGGGGTTTTTGCTTGGGTGTTTCTTCGCGTACGCCGCAGACTTGCCCTACTACGAACCTATGAATTGTCGGATGAGGATTAATCAAATGACTGCAGCAGTTATCATCACAGGTTCAATTCTTGGTGTAATAGGCATCAGTTTTTCTATTTGGTCCATCATAGATACCAGAAAACGGACAAGCATTGGGAAACACCGTGAAAAAAATTAAAAGTTTCATCTATCTGGATGAATATAATCTGATAGGTTATCGTTGATTCTAAATAGTCAAATTTTGTAAAGAGACTGTTTTCAATCAAAAACGACATGAGTCCTATAAATTTCATAAGCAGCGTCGAATACCATACCTGTATTCGGCGTTAATTTTTGTTTATAGTAGATTCCGTAATTACTTATACACTCGTATCGTCGTGTGAACTCTGAAGTTATATGCCACAGGCTAACAGCCTATGCTACAAGGAAACCCAAACTAAAAGTTTAGACTACAAGTGTTAAATTATTTTCGGATTTTACTATAAGCCGGGATTCAGACAGTTTCAAGGAAAACTGAACACTGCTGAATGTAGATGGCAGGAAGATTCAGTTTTCGATTCTGATTTCGATTTTCATTTACATAAGTTAACGTTTTTTCCGTAAGATCGCGAGCACAGCTCGCTCCTACAGAAGAAAGTATATCCATATATGGAGTAAATTTTTAAAACTGAATCGCTCTGATGTAGATGGGGCTTTTTGTTGCCAAATTACCAAGATTGGGTTAAAATATACATAAGGAGAAAATTATGGGGATCATAGAGTGGTTAAACGCAAATAGTGGCGTGATAATAGGGGTTGCCACCGTTGTGCTTGTTGGTATCACAGGTATTTACGTTTATCTGACATGGCGGCTGCTAAAAGCCAATAACACGCCTGAAATTGCAATATCACTCCGGTGCCATGAAGCATACGTTAGTCTCGTCATGATCTGTGTAGAAAATATAGGGACAGGCGCAGCCCGGAATCTACGGTTCGGAACAAAACCTTCTTCTATACCCTGTCTTGACATACCATTTGAGAAGATCGGTTTTCTCAAGGGCGGAATCGCTTACTTTGAACCCGGACGGAAGATTGAACAGTTTTTGGTCAATGTAATGGATAAATATGATGAACTCAAGCAAATACCATTGGAGATTACCGTTAAATATAAAGACGTAGTGGATCGCGAGCATGAACGCACATTTCATCTCGATTTTAGCGAGAACGAGGGGTTCTCACACATTGGTAGACCACCGCTTTTTGAGATAGCGGAGGCCACTAAAAAGTTACAGGAGGATGTCAACAGCATTGCCACTGGCACTCGAAAACCCGTAATTCTGACTGAACCCGTATTTGAGCATAGGATACGGAGGCATACTGACTTTCTGGAGAGTCGCATAAGTCAATACCCGCGTAATATTCAAGAAAAAATTTTACAGAAAGTAGACTTCCTTATTCAAGATCAAGATCGGGAAATACGTGAAAAATCGCAGAAGGATGAGACAGAAACGGACGCGAATGCGTCATAAAAAGGAGATGAAACAGATGACGGTTACGGTTTATAGTTATCCGAATAATAATAATAATTTACATTTAGAAGTCCTTGACAATGCTAAGAAGGTATCAACAGTTAACAATGCGCAGTTATCTCTTGAGGAATTTGAGGCATTAGCAGATGAATTGGGAAAAAAATTTATGAAATATGTCGGTCCTGATTTTCCACCATTATCAGACTATGCGATGAGTCGCGAAGGTATATACGAAGATCATCCATAGTTATGATTTATCTGACTGACACCAATGTTTTGTTGGGATTTTCATTCCCCGCTGATCCACGTTCCCCAATTGTTCGGGCTGCTATCCGTGAATTGTTGGCAAATGAACACCAACTACGAACTACGTCACAAAATTTTGCGGAATTCTGGAACGTATCTACTCGACCCACTGATCGAAACGGTTTTGGACAAACAACAGTTGAAGCAGATGACTTATTGCAAGATTTGGAAAAGCTTTTCCCTTTGTTACCCGATTCGTTCACAGTCTATCCAGTGTGGAGACAACTCGTCGTAAAGTATGATGTGTCCGGTGTTCAGGTTCACGATGCACGGTTGGCTGCGTCAATGATTGCTCATAATGTAAAGCATATCCTAACTTTCAATGTAACAGACTTTCAACGCTATACTGATGAAGGAATTGAGGTTGTTAATCCTGCAGGGGTTTAGCCATCAATTGGAATAAGAAATGAGACGTTTTGGCACCCAAGGTCGCGTATACCCCAATAAACATTATGTCGTCTCTCGGACCGATGAGATTGCCGATTTTATCGACCGCGTCAAAGATGGACGTTACATTGTCCTCTTCGCGCCGCGGCAAACCGGCAAAACTACCTTTTTTCGATTGGCACTGGAGGCACTCACGACGCAAGATACAGCCTACTTTCCTATACAATTGGATTTTCAAATAGTGCGCAACACCGCCCCTGCCACTTTTTATCAACGACTCTACTATATGATACAGCGGGAAATAAAGACCGTTTTTCAACAACGCGGGAAAATTCCCCCAACATCACTGATACAATTTTTGGAGGAAACGCAGCTAACCGATGAATTCTCACTGATGATTTTTTTTCAGGAATTATTGGGTTTTCTTGAGCATAAGAGAGTTGTTGTTGTTATCGATGAGTTTGATGGTATCCCACAAACCGTTGTAAGCGATTTTCTGTATACACTCCGCCACGTTTACTTATCTGATGAACCTCGGTGTCCACACAGTGTTGGCATCATCGGGGTTAAAAGTATCACGCAACTCAACTACGATAGGTCTGTTTCCCCGTTCAATATTCAAGACGAGTTTCGCCTGCCGAACTTTACCCTTGAACAGATACAAGGACTGCTGGGACAATATACAGACGAAATTGGGCAAGCGTTTGTCCCCGAAGTCGTTGAATCCATTTATAAACAGACTGCAGGACAGCCCGTGCTTGTCAACCGGTTCGCGCAGATCCTTACCGAAGAGATGGATATCCCGAAGGCTGAATCGATTACGATGACGCACTTCACAACGGCACATACACAGCTGCTGCGGGAACGGAATACCAACATTGATCAGTTGACAACAAATATCCGCAGAGATCCACGTTTTGAGAGCGTTCTGATGCAAATTATGGCACGCGATGAAGGTGTAGATTTCAACTTGGATGATGACATTATCAGTGAACTCGCTACCTATGGTGTCATCAAAGAGGGGGTTGACGGTATGTGTGATATCCTCAATCCGATTTATCTCTATCGGATTATGAGGGCATTCAAGCCAGTCGTAAATGGATTGGAGCAGGAATACTTTTCAGAAAACACCAGTGATGAGTTGCGGGATTATCTCACATCTACAGGACAGATTGAAATGAAAGCGTTACTTGATAACTTCCAAGACTTCATTGGACGCGCAGGATTCAGAATCCTGCAAGTGCCAGAGACCCCCCAGGAGTCGGTAGGACGGCACCTTTTGCTCGCCTACCTTGATGCGTTCGTTAAACGGATCGGCGGTCTTATGCACATCGAGGTGCCAACGGGACGCGGCAGAATGGACATCCTTATCACCCACAATGGGAGAAAGTATGTCGTTGAAACAAAAATTTGGAGAGGGAACAACCGTTATCAAGTAGGTAAAACGCAGCTTGCGGCGTATCTTAAGTCGGAAGGAGCAACAGTGGGATACTATGTCGTGTTTGATCACCGGCAGACCCCTGAACCGCGAGTTGAAACGGAAGTCATTGATAGTGTATCAATTCGGAGTTATGTTATTCCTGTGATGCAGGATGTCCCCTCAAACGGCCAAACTGAAAGATAAAACATTTAGAAAATTAGATGGAAATACTTATGAACAGATTTTTTACATACACCTGCATTACAGTTCTCATTTTCGCATGTGGACCCGTCATAGCAGATAACACCGACATCCACGAAAACGCTGGCACCCGCGCCATGACGTTCCTTAAAATCGGGGTCGGCGCGAAAGCAATCGGGATGGGCGAATCCCAAGTCGCTGCGACCGATGATCTGTACGCCTCTTATTGGAATCCAGCGGGTCTGGCGAAACTTCAAGAACCACAACTTGCACTCATGCACAACGAATGGTTTGCTGGCATCAATCATGAGTTTGTCGGGGTTGCGCTGCCATTGGGGAATATCGGCACCCTCGGTGCCAGTGCAAGTTTCTTGTCTTTTGGCGAATTACAGGGGCGCGATAGGGAGGGAAACGAGACGACAGTTTTCCGTCCTTACGATCTCGCGATGATCTTTTCGTATGCGCGTAATATCAGCAGTTCCATCGCCTTCGGTGCGAACGCGAAATTCTTACGCGAGGAGATTGCTGACGAAACGGGGACCGGTATCGCCTTTGATCTCGGTGGGTTATACACTTTTTCTGATATACCGCTTTCGTTGGGGTTCAACGCGCAGCACCTCGGACCGCGTGTGACGTTTATTGAAGAGGCGTTCGGTTTACCTGTTACCTTCAGGCTGGGTGCAGCATACAGACTCTGGGGTGAGGCACTTGTCCTAACGACAGACGTTATCCGTCCCGCCGACAACGATATTTCTCTTGCGGTCGGGGCAGGCTACACGATCGGCAATATCTTGCAACTCCGCTCTGGCTATAATTACAGGATCGGCGGCAACGATTTAGGTGCGATTTCTGGACTCAGAGGCGGTTTCGGATTGAAGGTTCTGCGATTTCAAGTCGATTACGCACTCGTCCCCTTCGGTGTTCTCGGATTGACACACCGGTTCTCTTTGGTCGCTAATTTCTAAATCTTGTAATATACGTAGGTTGAGTAGAGCGGTAAAAGACCCATAGGTGTCAATTTAGGATTTACATGGTCCCGTAGGTTAGGTAGAAGGGAACTGAGATGTGAGTATCACTGTTTCAAAGATACGTCGAATCTAATGTACTACCGTATATCCTCAAAAACATAGTGAAACCCAACTTCAGGCTTTACGATGAAAGTGTTGGGTTTCACTGGGTATTTTGTTTGATTAGCGTGTATAGAGGTGCCTCATCTTTCTGTAACCTTTACGGATTTGATGGCATCCGTTCTACCCAACCTACGATACTAAATGCGCCTAAGTCCTGTAGGGACGGCATGTTTATAGATTTGTGAAATCCCCTAAATGGACTTATGGTGTTATCGAGAGGCAGCCTTAATAAACGCCTCAAATAGTTTACGTCTGTGTTCACGGAATTCAGCGGTCTGGGTCATCCGCTCTGGATGGTATTGCACGCCAAGCACAAACCGTTTTGATCTATCTTCTATTGCTTCAATGATGCCATCTTTTGATTGTGCAGTTACGGTAAACCCTTTGCCAATTACTTTTAAGGCTTGATGATGTCTTGAATTAACTTCGGTGATGCTCTCACCTGTAATTTGGTTTAGTAGACTGCCTGGTTGAATCTTATTAATACTATGCCAAGAGTCGTCCGAATTTACCAGTATCTTATGGGTCAAACGGCATGTAAACTGTGAAGGAATATCTTGGTACAGGCTGCCTCCTATTGCAACATTCATAATCTGGATACCGCGGCAGATTCCGAAAACGGGGAGATCTTTCTCTATAGCCCACTTGTATAGTGGTAACTCCAGCTCGTCGCGAGCTGCGTTAATGTCTGTAGTTTCATGCCTCTCTTCACCATAATAGGCCGGGTCAATATCGGGACCCCCTGTTAGTAAAAGTCCGTCAATATCAGCGTATTCAGAATCTGGCACATCGGGATACAGTTTGCGGGGTATGCCGCCGAACTCTTCAATGGCGTGGATATAGTTCTTAGAAGTACCCCTTATACTCTCGGATGAAAATGTAATTCCGATAATAGGTGGCATATATAAAAGTCTCCTTTTGAATCGTTTTACTATACATAAATTATACCTTATTTTGCGGACAAATAGCAACCTAATCAGGCGTGGGTCAGAGCCATTAAGAGATACCTTGGTTAATCAGACCTCTTTTTAACTGAAAACTGAAAACTGATAACCCCAGAGCCATTCAAGTTTTAGAAGTTATTGGATTTCACGTCTTTTTTTAAGTATCCGGTTCGGTTAGGAATGCAGATCGCAAGAAACACCCCAGCAAAAACACCCCCTTTATCCCCCCTTATCAGGGGGGCAGGTGAGTACACCGCAAAACCGAACCTACCGGACCTGGGGGTGAAAATTCGATCAAAAAATGGACAATTGAGTGCCTCTGCTGATAACCCCTAAATCGCGTTTGCATTATAGTGAGATGCGTGGTATAATTTACGCATAGCATTTATGTTATACGAATTTAACGAAAAAGAATTATCCATTACAGAAGACGGTGCGCCGATACTTACTTGCTACCATGGTGGCGGGGTGGCACGTCCGCCATATCTGCATCCGTTCTATGCGCCCAACGGGCAAGTGGTAACGGGCGACACGAATATCGGGCATCAGCATCCGCCGGGAATCTGTTTCACTCGCGGAACCGTCAATGACGGGCAGCTGGGTCACGATGAAATTACGCGCGACACGGCGGCAGATTCAGCGCGATTTTCTATTGTCACGACCTGGAAAGATTCGGCAGAACCGTACCTGATAGAAACTTGCACGACAGAAGTTCATCCACGTCAGACCGAAGTGCAAGTCTTGGATATGGAGTTCTCATTACACGCACCGAGTCACTCGCTTGAATTTACGGGAGATATAGGCCTCGGTTGTCTCACTGCTGAGATGGAGTACCGGAAAGCCGCTAATGCAGACGGACGGATCGGCGAGTCAGAGGTAAATAACAATATATCGGCGTGGGGTACGCTCTGCGGACTTACGGCTGCTGAGCAGGAAGCCGTCGGGGTCGCTATCTTTCCGCATCCGTCAAACGGCGACACAACATTTCTCGCGGCGGATGCTTCTTTCGGGCACCTCTTCGCACAGACGGCACCTTTTACAATAAACACACGGACAACGCACACGTTAAAATATCGTGTGCTTGCATACATTGGCGATCTCTTCATTGTAGATTTATGGGGATACCACCAAGATTATATGAACATGTCATGATGAAAAACGAAACGCTTTTTCCACTTTATAATAATAAAGACATCCCGCATCCACCGCCGCAAAAATCGCAAGGCGGGACATCTACTGACACGCCTCAGCATGCACACGCGCGCCGGGTCTACATCGAAACTTATGGCTGTCAGATGAACGTCAGTGACAGCGAACTGATGGCAGGTATCTTAACGCAAAGTGGACACCGGACCGTGACGCATATCGACGATGCCGATGTCGTTCTCGTCAATACTTGTGCGATACGGGAAAACGCGGAAACGAAGGTTATTAATCGGCTTAAGCATCTCAACCACCGCAAACGTCGGCAGCCAGAACTCATTATCGGGGTCTGCGGTTGTATGGCGCAACATCTCCGCGACCGACTCTTGGACGCTGCACCCTACGTTGATCTCGTGATGGGACCGGATGCCTATCGGAATCTACCCATCGCGCTGGATTCGTTGACAGGTGGTGTGGAGGCGCACGTCTCCCTGAAAGACCGAGATCCGTTCCTCGGATTACGCTTGGACAAAAGCGAGGATTACGCCGACATCGCACCCATCCGAAAAGAAGGGATCCGGGCATGGCTCACGATTCAGCGAGGCTGCGATAAGATGTGCACCTTCTGCATCGTTCCTTTTGTCCGTGGTAGGGAGCGGAGTCTGCCATTGAAACTTCTCGTTGAAGATGTCGAAAAATTGGTTGACCAAGGTTTCAAAGAGGTCGTCTTACTCGGTCAGACGGTTAACTCCTATCGCGACAACGGCTCCGATTTTGGGGATCTGCTCTATGCTGTCGGCGAAGTCAACGGCTTAGAACGCGTGCGCTTTACCTCGCCACATCCGGCAGATGCGACGGAGCGTATGATTGACGCGATGGCGAGTTCTCCAACTGTTTGTAAACATTTACACCTCCCGCTGCAATCTGGATCTACGCCGGTACTTGAGCGGATGCGGCGTACCTACACAGCGGGAGAGTATCGGGTGCTCGTCTCAAAACTCCGCGAACGCATCCCTGATATTGCCCTCTCCACCGATGTTATCGTCGGTTTCTGTGGCGAAACCGAAGCAGAATTTATGGAGACGTATCAGATGATGACGGACATCCGGTACGATTCGGCGTTCATGTTCAAGTATTCTGAACGTGAAGGGACACTTGCCCACAAAGCGCTACCCGATGATGTGCCGGAGACAGAAAAGGGAGAACGCCTCAAACAGATTATTGAACTTCAGGAGCAGATTTCTGCGGAAATCAACACGGCTGCAGTCGGTGATACTGTCGCTGTGCTTGTGGAAGGCGAATCGCGTCGGGAAGCAGATAAATATTACGGAAAAACAGACGGTTTCAAAACGACAGTATTTCCCAAAGTAGATAGTAAAATCGGTGAGGTTGTCAACGTTCGCATTGACAGTACAACAGCGCATACCTTGATTGGACAGATCGTCTGATGGATAAACTTAGGATCAAAAACAGACTCGAAATTGAGAAGATGAAACGGAGCGGTAAAGCGGCTGCGACTGTACTTAAGCGCATTGGAGAGGCAATTGCTCCGGGTGTATCCACCGCCGACTTGGAACGCATTTCACGTGATACAATTGCCGAAGTCAATGCTACATCTTCCTTCTTAGGCTATCAGTTACCGGAACACAACCCCTATCCTGCCACGATATGTACCTCGATTAACGATGTTGTCATCCACGGGATTCCAGCCGAAAGCCAAGTGTTGAAAGAAGGTGACATTATCGGGATTGATACCGCTGTCAGCATTGACGGCTATCACGGCGATAACGCGTACACTTTCCCTGTTGGAGACATCTCAGTCTCAGCTGAACGGTTGCTTGACGCGACGCGAAGTTCGCTCTACGATGCGATCGCTGAAGCGAAACCGGGGAACCGGATTGGGGATATCTCTTTCAAATTACAGAATGGGGCGGAATCGCATGGGTTCTCTGTACTCCAGAGTTTTGCTGGGCACGGGATCGGACGAAACCTACACGAAGCACCGGAGGTTCCGTGTGTGGGTGTTGCCGGACGCGGGTTGCGCCTCAGACCCGGAATGGTACTCGCTATTGAAACTATGGTGAATATTGGGTTACCTGATGTACAGATGTCGCCAGACGGATGGACGATTACAACTGTAGACGGTTCCTTATCCGCTCTCTTTGAACACACGGTAGCGGTCCTTTCCGATGGTCCCGAAATTCTAACAGGGAGCGCATTGTGGGAAATCTAAGTACAAAAATAATAGCCGCTATCACTGCCATCCTCATCTTCATCTCGCTCTATCTTATCTTCGGTTACGCGCGCACTGAAGGCACAATGCTTGAGGTCCAAAAGATCTTCTATTACCATGTCTCAGCGGCACTCACCGTTTTTGTGGCATTTGGTGTCAACTGTGTTTTTAGTATCAAGTACCTTATCCAACGGAGACCGAACGACGATCTGCTGGCTGTTGCGGCGGCGGAACTCGGTGTTATCTTTTGCACGGTCGCGTTGCTGTCAGGACCCATCTGGGCGCGGTATGCATGGAACACATGGTGGAATTGGGAGGCTCGCCTCACGAGCACGCTTGTGCTCTGGCTTATGTACATCGGTTATTTTATTCTCCGCTCCGCTTTAGAAGGCGACAAGCGCGGTGTCTATTCCGCAGTACTCGGAATTATCGCTTATCTGGATGTCCCGATTGTCTATTACGCCGTAGATATCTGGCAAGGCGGATTACATCCGGACCGTGGGACAAAATGGAGTCTTGAGGCGACAATGCGGTATACATGGATGGTAGCACTGCTTGCACTGATTATGCTCTTTACATTCTTGCTAATCATCCGGTACCGAATGAAAAAGACAGAAGCCCGCTATGAGAGATTACAACAGAAATACCTTGAGGAGACATCTGGATGAAAATATTGATTTTAGCAAGTTTTGTGGTGGTTTTGGTGTTATTCATCTTTGCGACCCAAGTGCCAGTTGATATAACATCTGACAAGGTTTCAGCGGCTGTTTCAGAAGCAATCTCACAGTCCGAGGTTCCAGTGGATGAAGAGGTCGTGGAGCAGGCGGTGATAAGTTCTATTGAGATACTCGAAAAAGGGCAGAGGACCCGCCTCAAATATCTCGCCGCTGCCTATATTGTGATATGGTTGGTCTTCATGCTGTATGTCTTGCGTTTGGGACAGCAGCAACAGGCTTTAGACAAACGACTCGCGCAGCTTGAACATACCTCTGAAGGTGAGGATAACTGATAGTAGGTCTCCGTTGGGTTTCGCTATTTTCTTGACTGATATTACGGTTTAGGGTGCTGAAATGTGCTTGGGTTATCCGTATTGCTTTTCTCAACTCTGCTCTACCTAAGGGAAACACCAAAGCAAAACACCTACGATGCTATGATGCGTTTTTTCTAAAATTGCTACCTAACACCGAATCACCCATTCCGCAAATTCCCCCAATTGTCAGCGGATCTATGTCGAAAATAGAAAAAACTTAACTCCCAGTGCTAAAATCTGTTAAAATTTACTCTGTTGATATAGTCGTGCGGAATCCTGTTTCTGTCAATTCTTGTTTTACGCTGATACCCATAGCACGCAACTCCGCAATATCCCCGTCCGTAATCTCGCCTATGTTACCGCGAGAGTATTGCCATTTTAGGAAATCTAACGTCCGTCTGTTTCTCGCAGAGGGATATATCGTATTAAGTGCCTCTTGGAATTCAATCTGATTTTCAAGAGGGAAAGGTAAATCGTGAGCGAACATTCGGGTATACTTCATAATCGTGTGAACTTCTGGTATATCACCAAACTGTTCTATCATTTGGTTCAATTCTGCATTCCACAATTCCTCCCCCGCCATACCCTCAACAATCAAAGTGCCACGTTCCTTTGCGCCTTGTTCTGCGATAAAATCAGAGAACGGATCGCTACTTTTCTTGCGCAAATCTGATTCCTCGTCGTCCCACCAAGCAGGTAACACTGATATATCTTCGCTATCCGCCGGCGTGTCCTGTTCGTTTTTTTTAGATACCGACTCCGACACTAACACAGACTTAGGAATTTCTGACGCACCTTGGCGCGGTTGTACTGATTGCGGTTTATCTTTACTTGTAGGAGCTACGGGCAGGCTGTCAACAAACTTCCGCGTATTTACTTCAATATACACGCAGAACCCCACCAGCAACGCAAAAAATACGCATATCAAAATTTTCGCTTTCACTGTCACCCTCCTATCACGTCATAAGGGACAGGTAAGAGACTGGTGCAGGACACCAGCCCCTACCCTGTTTAGTTAATTACACTCACCACAATTATCGTAGACAAGTTTTGAGCGCTGCTTGTGCTTTGTCCGCTCCGACACTTGCGCGTGACCCGCATGGCCGGGCTTGTGGTCTATGACAATCTGGTTGTTTGGACCTAAAAGTGCTATGTGGTACGCGTTTGTCTCCTCAAACACAACTTCTTTAAACTGTGCCACGTTGCATTTTGTGCGAGAGGGATAGCCGATAAGCCAACACGTTTCTGTAACAATCGTTGTCTTTTTAACGTCCCAATGCGAAATAGCACCTTGAACATACACCATAGACAAAATCATAGCACCCAAAAGCACAAACGAGAAGCCGAAAACCAAACTTTTGCTTTTCATGTGAGGGGTCTCCCTTGTAAAATTATTGTTGTGTCTATAAAAAAAAGCAAGTTTCGTGCCAACCCACATGATACTGCTTTTTGACGGTACTACCACGAGCACTGAAAATGAATCCCACAGTAGAAACGAGCGTTATGATTATCAAATAACAGTCATTTGAGAGGTAATGCACATGAGCCGACTTTCAATAACAGAGGGAGCGAAGATTGGATCCGTTTCCGAATTGTGGATTGCATGTAATAAACATTCTTTTGTTTATCGTTCAATTGAAAATATGGCTAAATCCGAATATCCAGCACTTTATAGTGAAGCCCATAATTATTTGAACACGCGGACCGTAGGGACTGGGTGACCCAGCCCCTACGAGCGGGTAATACTATCGTGGCGTGTTAAATTATTTGCGGACTTTACTATAATACACAAAGCCAGGAGGAAAAAAATGAAAACATTTCTTTTTGAATCACAACGGACGCTTGAACGACCGATTACAGAAGTTTTTGAATTCTTTTCTAATGCGCATAACCTCGCTGAGATCACGCCGTCGTCGATGCACTTGGAAATTCTAACCCCAGCACCGATTGATATGTTCGTCGGAACGCGTATTGATTATCGGTTGAAACTCCGCGGGATTCCACTCCGTTGGCAGAGCGAGATTACGGAATGGAATCCACCTTATGGGTTTGTTGACGAACAACGCCGCGGTCCTTACCGACTCTGGCGGCATACACATACCTTTGATGAGACAGAAAACGGGGTCGTTGTTGGCGATTCGGTTGAATATGCGGTTTGGGGAGATGGGCTTATTAATAAATTGTTCGTGCGTCCGGATATAGAGAAGATTTTCGCCTACCGCTCAGAACAGTTAGATGAAATCTTCCGTCATAAGAAAAATAACACTTCTCCGTAAAAACAGAGCCTACCATAATAATGCATCACGCGTTTTACGTAGTTTGATGTCTCATTAAATCCTTCAAAATACCCGTGGGGAGGTGCTTCGCTTCCCCACACCTGTTTATGTATAGATGCATGTTGCTCAGTTAGTTGACCGAGTGCTTTACGCACGGGTTTCCATAACAACGGATTCGCCTTTTGTTGATGCCGGGCAAGGGCTTGTGCGTCGCGAACGCGGCCGAGACCGGCGTTATAACTTGCTAATACCAGTCGGTGTTGATGATCCTGTTGACTTTCTATAAACGCATGATAGAGTGTATGTAGGTGCCGTGCTGCACCAGCGATGCTCTGCTCCGCATCTAATGGGTCTTCAACGCCGAGTTCTTTTGCTGTTTTAGGCATCAGTTGTGTCAAACCTTGTGCGCCCACAGCACTTTGCGCTTTTTCGTTGAACCCGGATTCTTGGACAATCAGTGCACAGATGAGCCGCGGGTCCAAATTCTCTTTAACGGCATATTTCTGGATCAGTGGCTTGTATTTAAGAATCTTCGGTGTCAGCGCGAGCAGTCGCAGATCCATGTGAGGGTTAATGATACCACTGAACACAAGGAACAAAGCGATTGCTGCGGTAACAAAGATGAGTGTGCGTTTCCGAATCATTGATTAGTTCCGTAGGAGGTGCGGATATAGGAGCAATGATACATAACCGATAACTATAGGTAATAACCCAACTGGAACATGAGTTTGTGTCTTTGACTTATTTTCCCTTTACGGTGTTCACTATTTCGCGTGTGGTGCCATGCGTAGGAGAGAAATAGATTCCACGTATCTAATGGACGATAGGAAAACCGCCCGCCGATCTCCGTTGTTCGTGCGACGATACCCGTAGGAAACGGAAGTGAATCGTAATCTTCACCATAAAACCGGTCGGCGATGCTGCCTTCACCTTGACGGGTTAGCCCTGCGCGAACCTCCGCCGCCGCGGAGACAGTCAATTGATAGGATGCCGAAAGTCGCAATGTATCTGAATCGTTACTGATGGGATGTCCAATTGCATAGCCGAAGTGTGTGAACTGGTTATCAGGATCGAGATGTGTGTACGCCCATCGATTGACCCGGGCGTATTCGCTATGGATTCCGAGTTGGCGATCGAGATGTTGTGGATACCACGTCAAGCCCAAAATCCATGCGACTGCGTGTGGATCGTTGGAATCAGATTCATATTGGATATCGTCGATAACCCATTCCGCATAGAGGCGCACGCCGTCAATAGGACGGATCGCCGCATCGAAGGCAAACATAACATTATCATCGGCTTTTGCGTTATATTGTAGCGCGTAGTAGAAGGTGAAAGGGTTCGCATACTTCCACTCGAGCGTTTGCGCATCGCCGCCGTAAAGCACCCACTCGGCGACACCGATTTCGACGCGATCGTTGTATTGATAGTCGAGTCGGTGTCCACTCAGATAGCGTTTCGCCAGATAGCGTTTTGTGCCATCGTCATACCATGTTGAATCCAGTTGTGTCGTGAAAGCTGTCGCTTTGAGTCGTTTTCCAAGTGTACCCGTCAGTCGAACTTGGTCAAACGGAGGTGAGTTATCCGAGATCCCTACCGTTTTATACCGACTCGCCCCCCAGAAAGTCCAATCCCTGCCGACAAGCAGGTTAAGATGTTCACCATTTACCTGTAAATAACTCCTTTTGAAGTCCATAGTGTACTCGCCACGCCACCGTTCAAGCCGTTGTCCTGCTGTCTTTCCGTCAAGCGGGGGACTCTCAAAGTTATGCGCTTCAAATTGAGAATAAAGTGCTAAGCGCGGTGCTGACCGTGGTTTAAACGTCCCTGTTGTCCAGTGAAAAGCTGCCGCAAGTGCTGGTGCTATTTTTTTTTCTGTCGCACGGAGTTGCGGAAGAAAGTCTATTCGCCTTCCATCGCTATCTGTGAGTTCTCTATGAAACGCTCGTTTCAACTTTTCAAGGAGTTTCCGATCTATCTCTGATGGAATGACGCGCCTTGCGCGTATTCGCGATTCGGCCTGTCGTATAATTTGTGCGACCTCTGCTCTCGAGAGTGGTGCGGTCTGCCGATGGAATCCGCCTGTGATACCGTCGGTTTCCAACTTCGCAAGTGCATCGGTAACCCATCCGTCAAAGTTTACGGGTACATTGGGCGCGCCGGACGCGGTGTTGAAAGTGAACATGGCGGTGAAGATAAAGATTGTGTTTTTTAAAATTGGGTGCATCACGCCTGCGCCTCCAATTTTCTGACGCAGGTATCAATATGCCGGAATTGCCACGTCCAGCGCGTGTTATAGAGGAACTGCCGTAGGTCAAATCGGTTGTCGTCCGGCGAATAAGATTCAGCGTGGTAGGCGGGGGTTAGCGTCGTCATTTTATGGCGATTGATGGCGTAATATTTAAAGAAGCGTTTTACCTTTTCGGCGACCTCGCGCGGCGGTAGATGATCCCACTCCTGAACTAATTTTTCAAACATACTCACGGGGCCACACTGCTCCATTTTCCGAAGCTGCCCAAATCGACTCAATTCGGCATAAGTCATTCCCATGTCGTCTTCATCGGTTTGCGTATAAGTTTCGGTGATTGGTTCGAGTTCTGCTGTTGGCGGTGCCTCTACAATCTCAGCGAGCGCGGTATAACCGAGATGATGTTCCGCCCATTTTAGGAAACGCCGCAGATCGTGTTTGCTTATCCCACCGATCGGATTGATGTCCCCGCTGCTGCAATCGTATTTTGTGAGGTAACCGCGCAGGGCTTCGTCAACGTTACCGGTGCCTAAAACGAGAAGTGTGCCTTCACGGTTCCTGACCCACGGCATCATCTGCGCGAATAGGTAACTCAGCACCATCCGTAGCCTTGCTTGTATGTTCTGTAGTGCCTGATTTTCCTGATGGGTACCCCCTTCAACCTTGAATCTCGGTTTTTTCTGGGTAATACGCGTAAAGAGTGATTGCAGCGCGTTCACAAGTCCATCCATATTGATGTCGAGATGATGTGCGCCAATCTGCGCCGCGAGTTGTTTTGCGCGTTTCCGGGTCTCGCGCGAACTATTCTCTGTACCAATATAGCATGTATACAACAGACGATTGGCGAGGGCACCCGGGTCTGCGAAAACATCGGGTGTTTCACCGTCGGCAAGCCAACGGTTGATGTCGTTGATGACGGCTCTATCTTTTTCACGTATCGCTTTTGCTACCAACTGGCACATTGAACCGACGAGTGTCGCAACGGCACCGCTGTCTGCGCCGCCAGAGAGTGGGATAAAATAACCCTCTGCACCAGATCTGCGTAGGTAATCCCAGAGCCAGCAGGCGGGCCCCAAAGCGATCTCTTCTTCCGGTTCGTGCGTATGTGGCTCGATTGGAAGAGAAGATTGGAAGAGAATATTGGAAGATTGAGCACCCTTCCCGCCTTCTATTTCCATATCAAAATCAATGTCTATCTGTGGAAGTTGCTCGGTTTTACTCGCTTGCACAGCACGACTCGCCTTCGCCCCTCGATAGGTGCGAACATCGTGAAGATTTACCGTGGCCGTGACGACCTCTACATCCTTGAGTGAGAATTGGGAGCCTTGCGCCAAAATCTCACCGTTTTGGGCAATCAGTGCGCAGCCATCGAAATAGAGTCTACCCCCGTCACATCCTTGTTGGTTCGCGTAGAGATAGATACCCCCGTTTTTGGCACTCGCGTTCCGAATCAGCGCGATACGTGTATCGAGTTTTCGTAACTCATGGTGAGAACCGGAACCGTTTGCGATAATCTCGACACCAGCGTTACCGAAATGGATATGTGGACTCATCGGCACAAAGAGTTCTTCGCAGGTTTCAGCTGCCAAAAGCGTATCCGCAGTCGCTATCGCTGCGATACCGATGGGTACCTGCCGTTGCCCAGTCAGTTCGGTAATCTCGCGTGGCAGTGTGTACGGCTCGGTTGTCCAACCCCGCTCCCATGCCACAAACCAGCGGTGCTCCCGGTAATTGCCATCGCTCGCCAGGACCATCTTTGGACGGATTAACAACAACTTGCCATCTAACACGAAGACCCGGCAGTTATAACGGACATTTTTGTACATGACAGGCATCCCAATATCGCACAGGATGCCGTCAGTATGCCCACCTTTGAGGATACCCGCAAGCGATTCCCAGCTATGCCGCAGCGTGTCAAGTTCCAGAAAATGATCTTCACAAGAGTAGCCTGTGATTTCCAGTTCCGGTCCCAACCGATACCGCGCACCACTCGCTTTTGCGATCTCAATAGATTCAATAATACGCGCCGTATTGCCCTCAAAATCGAGGCTCCATTGATTCAGGTTGCACGTTGCGAGTGTAATTTTCATAAGCGTTTGTAAACCTGTCAACTTTGTCGTTAAAAGTTGTTAAGCTTCAGCAGCTGAAAAGTCCTACTAATAGATATAGTAGCAGTTCTAATATGCACCCGTATCCCATACATCCTTCTGCTGTTGACGCTTTCTTTTTTTTTCCTCTACTTCAGGCGATTCTGCCTTCGCCGTTGCATCATTTTTTTCTATGCGTGATTCTTCCATTATTCACCTGACCTCCGCTATGAAAAACCTTTCAAAAGATACGCGTGCCACCAACCCTCTTTAGCCCTGTAAGGGCGATATGTTTATAAGTATTCACGTTTTCTGCGGTTTCTTACGAGCGGCTGGAAATAGGATGTTATTCAAGATGAGCCTATATCCGGGTGAATGTTTATGCAAATCGAGGTTCGTCGGGATTGCCCCTTCGCCGACAAGGTGGCGATAATCCTCTGGGTCGTGTCCACCGAGAAATGTAAAGGTGCCTTTCCCTAATTTACCGTGGATATATTTCGCATAGTTCGTGCCTTCTACCTGTCCGAGAATCGTGATAGACCCCCGAATCTTGTCCATATTAAACGAGGTCGTCTGACCGAGATAGCCCGGCACAACGCTAACATGGTTTTGCGTGAGCATTGTTGGGATTGGATCGTGCTTTGCCGCGAATTCAAAAAGTTTGAAATCTTCAACGCCACTCTGTGCGTCTCTATCAGGGTTCGGATTGTCTATGTCCGAAAATTCGTATCGATACGGATTCGTATGGAGGCTGAAATTCTCAAATGCCAAGGTACGCTGAAAGTCGAGTCGCGCTTCAGCATCCCCGGCAATCGGTGTTCCATCGAGTTCAGGTGCTACGATGTCAATTGATCCGCCACGTGTCGCCAGCGCAATGTCGAGTGTTTCGGGTGCAGAGCACATGGCGAAGATAAATCCACCGTTAGCGATATAGTCTGCTATCATTTGGGCGGTTTGTCCCTTATGTTGGGCGACCCTTTGAAATCCGGCTTCCGCTGCCGCCTGCTCAAACATCAGTGTCCGTTGCTGATACCAGACTTGCGTCGAAAACGAGGCGTGAAACTTACCGTGCTGACCGGTGAAATCCTCGTGGTGTAAGTGGAGCCAGTCGTAGCCTTTTGCCTGTAGAACGCCGCTTTGTACCTCTTTATCCCAGATTTCGTCATAGGGGATCTGAGCATAATCCAGCGCAATTTTGACGGCATCGTCCCACGGATCTCGATACGGAGATGCCTCTGATGGCGCATATACGGCGATTTTCGGTGCTTTTTCTAAGAGAATCTCGTCCATATTGCTGCCTTCAAGAACAGATTGCTTAATGCTGGTATAGTCGGCATCGCTCATCGGTTCAAAACGGACACCCATTAGGACAGCACGGACGCGCACATCTTGTGAATCTGGGAGAACGAACGCACCACCGCGGTAGTTCAACCACCAGTAGCATCGGTACTCACGTGGCACTTGCAGTGCCCAGTACGTCAAGCCGTAGGCTTTCAGGTGGTTGGTCTGCTTCCCCTGTTCCATCGGTATCAAGAGCCACTGTGCAGTGGCAGCGTTGACCGCAATAAGGGATATTATCAGTATAGAAAATCGGACAATGTGAGTTAATTGGGTGTAAGATTTTTTCATCATTCCTCACGTTTAGTATTAGTTTGGACATCGCCCCCTAAAATGGCAGGTTCATGTCCAAAAATGATCTGACCGTTGTGCATCAGCGGTGCTTCGGTGGTTATTGGGCTTTCCGTGTTAATTCTCCAGAGTTGACCGTTGTTTTCATATAAAATCCAATGTCCTTCAGGCGGAATCCAGACCGGATGAGAGCCGCCTTTCTGGGTTAACTGTCGTTCTGTCGGCACGCCGTCGCCTGCGTAGGTGATGAGCCAAATTTGCTGATGATTGCCGTCCGTGCGTGTGAATGCCAACCGATTTGGATCGGCAGGCGACCAAGCCGGTTGCGTATCATCTGCTGGGGACACTACAATCGGTTCTACACTCGTTTTCACTTGATCAAATGCGTAGATATTTCGTCTCCGTTTCTCAGCGTTTGAAGCGATGTCATCCGGATTTTCGATTGTTCCCGCTGTGACATACGCGAGCATGCTACCATCGCTATTCCAAGCAGGTGTGAAACTTTTCAACGCAGTTGATGGAACAACATATTCGGATCCACTCGGAATGTGCCGCATAACAACCCGACTCCGATTGCCAACATCCGGGCGTGTATAAGCGACATATTGTGCGTCCGGCGAGATTGCCACATCCTTTGCCATCTCGCGTCTATCAAGCAGCAAACTCCCATCGGGTATATCGGGGCTTCGGATGATAACGTTCCCGTCTGGGTCTTGGTAGGTAAGTGTCCCGTCGTTTGCGACTGTCGGGCTGTGTCCAGTGTCGAATGGGACACTCATACCATCGGGCGAAATCCCCCAGATGATATTGTCATAAGTCAAGTAGATAACGCCGGGAAATTGTTCAGTTTGTGGCGGGTCCTGCTGTTCCGTAGTGGTGAGGTCTCTGGGTTCAGGTGCTGCTCTCCTATTTTCCTCTATCTTTGCGGCAACGCCTGCCTTAGGCGTGAATTCTTCTATGTCTCCAAGTTCCCAACCGACACCGTTTGCTTCCCAGAGGAAACCGATGCCTTTTGTCCAATATTTCCACTCCTCATTTACACGTCCGTTGCGGGTAATGCTAAAGACATCTTCGGGTTCACCGAAGCGTCTTTTGATTTCCCAGCGTCCGCCATCCTCAATCTCTGCCATATTCCCATCTTTATCAATGTAACTTGCGAGGATTTCAATGTTGATATGAGATGTTATCTGCCCAGGAAAGACATTGACGGGGGCAGGCTCACCGCGCACCGGGTGGCGCGTGCCATATATCCCAACACCATCAGTGATGCCTGTTTTGCCATCGTTGTTTGCATCCATTACTGCCATGACATAATAGGTGCCCGGTAGGGCATTAACTTGATAGTTACCATCTCCAGCAACTGTAATCGGCATCGCGATGGGTGCTCGGAAGTCAGGGGCATACGAAAGCGTTAAAATACCTTGTTGAATCGGATAGCCATCCCATGTAATGCGCCCTGCGATAATGCCCTGTTCAATATGCGTTTCAATGCCGGGCGGTGTCGCGTGGAGGTGTCCGTTTGCATCGTAGTGCGCGCTTATAAGGAGATCAATCTTCCGATTTTCACCCGCACTGAGTGTGATCGGTACCGGGGGCTGCGTTGTGATATCCACGGTTCCATAGCCGCCCAAACCGTCGCCTTCACTATATCTGCCATCTTTATTGGCATCTAAGTTAACGATAACATAATATTCACCAGGTGGCAGGGCTATATGAAATGTGCCGTCGATAGCGGTTTCGCCGCTCGCGATAGGGGTGACTAAAGTAGATTCAGCGTACACCTCTATGCGCGCAGATGTCCCTTCAGGGAGCGATACTTTACCTGTGAGTATACTTGAATTTTCCTGGGATGTCTTTTTCTGTTGTTGATAAGTAGCACTAATTGTTATGCCAATATCTGTGATGAGTTTGTTGGGTGAAATCAATACGGGTTCAGGGAATTCCCCGCGTTTGCGCATGTTTGCGACACCATAAAACCCGAAGTCATCTCCGGCATCGAGTTTATTCGTCTTATTGTTATCGACAATCGCCATTAGATAGTATTTGCCCGGCGGCAAATTGAGTATCCATGCCCCTGAATCCGACACAGTGGTAATCCCTGCACGATATTTCCAAGATAAATCTGTATAAGCGAGAATTAAGGCTTTACGCCCTTCAAGCGCGAAAGGCGTTGGGTTTTCCTCGTCAAGTGCGAGGCTAAGGGTCCCGCTACAACCAGAGGTTGCTGCACGTAAATCGGCTTGGAACTGTTGGAGTTCGGTCGGTCGATATCGGGATGCTGGAACGAGGTTAAATTTTCCATCAGTCCGTGTTGCTCGCGCGATTATCGGGATCTCTATGCTCCGAATGGTTTCTCTGTGATTTACTTTGATTATCTGATACTTCTGTTTCTCGTCATCCCACTGAGTTATCCCGAAGATACCGAAGCCGTCCCCGGCATCGAAATTGCCTGACTTGTCAACATCTACATAAGCCGCGAGATAATATTGACCGGGTTCGACGCTAAGTTCAAACTGCCCATCACCGAGTTTTGGAATCCCACTGATGTACAACTCCCGTAGTTTTTCATCCCGATAGACGGACACATTCGCATGCGACAGATCGTGGCCATCCCAAATAATCCGTCCTGTTATCGTGGCTGTCATCCGTCTCGTGTCCGCATTTTCTTGGGCGGAAAGGTGTTGGCAGAATATTCCAATACTGATGACGAGTGATAGCAGCAGCGTCAACCGTTTCATATTTTATTCCTTTAACCGTGTTCTTGCTATTTGGTTTTAAGTTACGTGCTATTAATAGTAACACATACAAGGATAATTTGCAAGTGACGCGTTACTTTCGAGGAGCGTCATTCAACGCCCTTAATTTCTATTCTCCGCTTGATGTCTTTTGGTTGTTGGAGTGACCTCCCGATAGTGACGCTCATTGGACGTTGATTGCTGATGGCTGGCAACTGAAAACTGAAAATTTAAAGACCTCTAAAATCATTTGACTTTCACATAAAATATATGGTATAATATTCTTGACTTACCTAATGCGGGTAGCCGCACAATCTGTTTTCTGTCCGCAAGATAAACTGCCCGCGCTGAATCTAACCTGAACCAAACAGGAGCAATTCGCAATGAGAATGAAAGTCTATTATATTTTTGCTGTTTTGTTGGTGTTAAGTCTCTCGACACCAGCAGTATTTGCCCAAGGCGCCCAAGCAGACAAACTGCTTGGATGGTGGCTATTTGATAGTGAAAAAGACGAAATTGGAAACTGGGATGATATAGACCTCCACGGTGCCGAACTCAAAGATGGTCAACTTGTTGTTGCGACCGGAAAATGGGCACACGCACTTGAGTATACGGGTCCCGATATCGAAGAAAAGACATTGATGACATGGGTTGCTTTGGATAGTCTCGCGGCAACAGCAGGCTCAGCACTCACATTGGACAAAGTGAGCGAAGACCAGTTCAATGCAATTGTCTACGCCGAACGCCAACCGAGTCAGTGGATGTCTGGAAGCAGTTGGTTCCACCGTACTGAGGATTTTCCCAAAGCCCACAATGAAAAGAAAGAAGGCGAACTGGTTTACTTAGCCTTCACTTACGAAGATAAGGGTGGAACTTACAAAATAACTGGCTACCGTAACGGTGTGAATCTTGGTAGTTATGAAAAGGGCGACATTAAAACCTGGCCAACGGGTGATGCTGAAGCCATTTGGGGCAAACGGCATACAAACGGACTTGGTGGCCCCGGCGAGCTCAACGCGCACATCGAGGAGTCCCGTATTTACTCCGTCGCATTGACCGAGGCCGAAGTTAAAGAGATGGAAATCGGAACGCTTTCTGTTGAACCCCAAGGTAAACTCGCTACACAGTGGGGTAGACTTAAGGCAAAATAAATGTTTTAAGGGTAGGGTGAGGTGATGGTGCCTCGCCCTACTGTCCGTTTAACCGAACTCGTCAACATGATGGGCATTATGAAAAGCGGATTTGCATTATTTATGGTGTGCATCAGTATCTGTCTCGTCTCTGTTGCCACTGCTGAAGAGCAGATATGGACGTTTGACAACGATGCCGCCGATTGGACCCCCGCGAACGGAAGTTGGGAAGTGGAAGAAGGGGTCTATAAGCAGACAATGCGCTGGGGTAAAGCACAGCATACGTTGGCTGATGGCGCCGACTGGGCAGATCACACTTTAGCGGCTAAGGTCCGCATCGAAGCAGGACATTGGGCTGGCATCGTTTTCCGAGCACAAAGTGAATTTGAGTATTATGTGTATCTCATTTGTCCGAAGGAGAACAAGTCCGAATTATGGCGTCATCGCCGGAGTACTGCTTTTAAAGATGGGTTTGAAGGACGAGATGAGATTGAACACGACATTGAGCCTATCGGACTAACGCTTGCCCGTCAGGAATGGTTCACACTCCAGGTCGAAGTTAAAGGCAGCCAGATCACTGTCGCTATTAACGGCATAAAGCAAGGGGTCTTTATTGATGAGGCGTATCCCTTCGGAAGAGTTGGTGTCTGGACGTGGGATACCCAAGCGAGTTTCGACGATGTCAGTGTTAACGGCAATACAGCGGCTACGCTCACAGCAATTGAACCGCGAGGCAAACTTGCGACATCGTGGGCAGCCTTGAAAAGGAAATAATTTTTCCATAAACCGAAACGATATAAACGGCGCTAAGCGCGCTTTCCAATAGGACTTACGCAATTTTGATTTTAGCACACACTGTTAAGTAGGGTGCTTGGAAAAAACGCAGACGGTCTCTTGGCACAGGAGACCAACAGTCTCCTATGCTACAAAAGAGCAGCATGCGTAAGTCCTATCCAAGTGCATATAGGAGGATTTTAATGGCAGATGTAGGCAGTGCTGCACCGGATTTCACCTTGAACGGGGCAGTCAATCAAGAAGATACCGAAGTTTCACTGAGCGACTATTCAGGCAAAAATTTAGTAGTGCTCTTTTACCCGCTCGCTTTCTCACCCGTCTGTGCTGAGCAAGTGCCAGATTTCAACGAAAATCTTGATGCGATTCGAGCGAAAGGTGCTGATGTTATCGCTATCAACCGCGATTCGACCTTCGCACACAAGGCATGGAGCCAGGAACTCGGCGGTGTCGATTTCCCATTGCTTGCGGATATGAATCTTGAGGTATCCAAGCAGTTCGGCATGGCACTCGAAGCGGTCGGTATTACCACGCGCGGCGTATTCATTGTTGATAAGGCAGGGAACATCGCCTTCAAGCACGTCGAAGATGCACCGCCGGATAATACGCTAAGTGCAGCGCAGGTCTTGGGTGAATTAGATAAATTGCAGTAGATATTCCGGATGACCCATATTGTAGGCGAAGTCCGCATGTCTTAGCGCAACGAAAAAGCGGGCATCAGGCGAAACTTGCGACCCATAATTGTTTATCCTGCCGATGCCTGCTTCTTGTTTTAACTTTCCTTGACAATCCCAGAAGTGTATGATATAATAGAATTAATGCGGGTGTAGCTCAGCGGTAGAGCGTCAGCTTCCCAAGCTGAGGGTCACGGGTTCAATTCCCGTCACCCGCTTATATCCGGACTTATAATTGTGTGAAACTGAGGAAAAACATGGCACGAAACAAACGGCTAACGAAAGAAGAGATTCAAGAAGATAAATTTATTGAAGGGCTCCTGAAAGTCTACGCGTTTTTGAAGGCAAACCTTCAAACGATTATCGTCGCAGCAGTCGTCATCCTTGTCGCTGTTGCGGGGTATGCAGCGTATTATCAGAATCAAGAGAGCCGTCGCGCTGAAGCCACCCTTGCACTCCGACAAGCCACCGAGGCATACCAGAAAGCAGAAGAGAGCCTTTTGGATGCTGAAAAATTGGCTGAAAGTGAGGCGCTGCTTCAGACAGCGCAGACCGAGCTTAAGGCGGTCTTTGAGAAATACGCAAATACCACTTTTGCGGATAGAGCGCGTTATCAGTACGCAAATACCCTCTATTATCAAGGCAACTATCCGGAAGCTCGCACACAATTCCAGCAGCTCATTGAAGGACATCAACCCGAAAATCAGATGGATAGTTTGTACGCACAGAAGGCGATCGGCTACACCTATGAACAGGAAGGTGACTATGAAAAAGCGGTCGCTGCCTATCAAGCGAAGGCTTTTCCACCTACACCGCAACTCTCGCCAGAGATTCGCAAGTTTGTGCTGCTGGAAGCCAAATTTAACCAAGCACTTGCTTATGAAAAATTAGGGGATTTAGAGACAGCGCGTAACACCTATAAAGAGATCGTAGATGAATTCCGAGGTACCCTTGATGCTGGACTGGGAGAAAAAAGTCGTGAACTACTCGAAGACGCAAAGATGGTTATCGCGTCTATTGACGAACCCATTGATGTTTCAAATGCAAAGAAACTTGAAGACGAAAAACAGTACCTTGAGGCTTATGTCGCTTATGCCGATGCGATTCGCACCTATAAAGTGGACAAAGACATTCAAGGTGGACTCTCCTTGGAACTCCGAAAACAGATCAGTGGCTTTGAAAAAGGAGCAACGACAGTCATAAATAGCATTCAAAATGCTCGACGTGCTGAAAGTGAGGGACGCGAAAGTTCCGCACTGTACAGTTACGATACGGTTGTTGAACTTGAAACATTGGGATTAAGTCGTCGTCTCTATGAGAACGCTCTTTTCCAGTATAAAAGGCTTGGATCTGCTCAATAATTATCTATATTTTTTATTTTTTTAAGGAGCCTCGATGATATATAATAATAGTACGATAGCTCTTTATACCGCTAAAGTCGGTAGGATAGTGCTTTTCTGTATGCTTATCTTAATCTCCTTTTCATTTACACAGATGAGCGAAGCTGCGCCTACTGGTCAACTCGCTTACGCCGTCAACGGATTTGACGAGAATTTGGGGCGTTTCGATTGGAATCTCTATGCGACCGCAATTAAAGACACTAACAATTTGAGTGCTATCTCTTTAAATCACAAAGGTATGTATCCAGCATGGGGACCCAACGGAGATTTACTTTATTTTATTCAGTGGCATGGCGGGCAATCCGATGTCTATTCTATTAACCCTGACAACCCCAAAAATAAGAAGCGGATTACACAGATTTCGGGGACATATCGGTTCCTTGCGGCTTCTCCGAATGGTAAGTATCTCGCTTTCAACGGTTGGACAATGGAACAACTTCCACAAGACAATCAGATTTGGCTGTTTGACCTCGAGAGCGGGGAAATGGAAGCCGTGACGCAAGTTCCACATTTCGGGTGGCCCTACTCATTCTGGGGTATTTCTTGGGCACCGAATGGAAAGCGGCTCGTCTTTTCGCTCTCCAGGCCTGGGTGGTTGGAACACCTCTACATTTTAGACATTGAAACAAAGGAAATAGAGATATTAACTGAGCTGAACAAAGATTTCTATCCCGTCTGGGCACCCGATGGGCAACGCATCCTCTTTTTTCGATGGAATAGAGAATTTGATACCTTCTGCCTTATTGACGTTGAGTCTAAGGTTATTGAACCTTTGTTTGACGTTGACAAAGCAACCGGATATTGGGCTGACTGGTCGCCTGAAGGAGATTATATGATTTATTCTCGATGGGGGACCGTCTACCTATACGATTTTGCAAGTGGAGAGACCGAGGAGCTCGTCGAAATTGATGGCAGCGTATTTGTCCTATCGTGGTTGCGGGACATTCGGATACTACCTGTTGAACCGCAGAAAAAATTAGTCACAACTTGGGGCAGTATTAAACAGGGTACCGCTCAGCACTAGTAGTTTGTCACATCTAAACTGATAGCTAGTTCGTAGTGGTGCGATTCACGGCACCTTGAGACGTGCGATGAATCCCACTACTACAAACCATCATTTGAAGGTTGACAGACTACTAGCATTTGCCATTCTATAGTTTGCCGTAGCTGCTTGAATTCCAAGCGTATCTGAAAGAGGACGAACCTGTGTTAGCCAGTGTTGAAAAAGCGTTAGAATACGATAAGATCAAAATGCTTTTGAAAAAGTATACCGCTTCTCAACTTGGGACTGCGCGGGTCGATACCCTTACGCCGTCTTATGACATTGATAAAGTCCGTTACCTGCAGACGTTATGTAGTGAAGCCAAATTCTTTCATCAACTCTACGGTGGGATTCCGTTAGCAGGTTTAAGAGACATCCGAGAATTATTGGACCATGCTGCCAAAGTCGGTTCAATCTTAAACGCTGAAGAACTCCTTGATGTCCGAAAAGTTGCGAAGATTCCAAGCGACATCCATCGTGTATTTGAAAAGCGCGAGCGCGAGGAGTTTCCTAACCTCTTTACTATTGTGGACGCCCTGCCAGCGTTTCCTGAGTTAGTTGAGGCGATCAACTATTGCATTAATCCAGAGGGTATCCTACTCGACCGCGCAAGTCCGAAATTACGATCAATCCGCCGAAAATTATTGCGTCTCCGTGAAAATATACATCAAAAGCTTGAAGCGACGCTTCGCTCTCCAGAATGCCAAAATGCGATTCAAGAACCGGTCATTACCTCTCGGAACAATCGGTATGTCATCCCAATCAAACAAGAGGCGCGCGCATCTTTCCAAGGTGTAGTCCAAGCGCAATCCACAAGCGGTGCGACTTTTTTTGTCGAACCTTTGGGCATTGTGCAGATGAACAATGAATTACACGAAGCTGCTGAAGATGAACACCGTGAAATACAACGCATTCTCCTTACGCTGACGGATCACGTCCGAGATCACCTACCCGAATTGGAATCCGCCCTTGAGTTATTAGCAGAGTTTGATTTTTTGAACGCAAAAGCACGCTTTAGTTTAGCACTCAACGCCGTTGAACCTAAGCTGAATACCCGCGGTAACGTCAAGCTCATTGAAGCGCGGCATCCGTTGTTGGAATTCCATCTTGAGAATGAACAGTCAACTGATCCTGATGCTGAAGCGGACGTGAAGTTACCGAAACAGGTCGTACCGACAAATGTTCATATCGGCAAAACGTTCAAAACGCTAATCATCACCGGTCCGAATACTGGTGGCAAAACGGTTGTCCTTAAAACAGTCGGGCTGTTGGTGCTGATGGCGCAGTCCGGTTTACATATTCCAGCGGAACACGGAAGTAAAATCGCTATCTTTGACCATGTGTTTGCCGACATCGGCGACGATCAAGGGATCGAACAGAGTCTGAGTACCTTCTCTTCTCATATCACTAAGATTGCCGAGATGCTTACAACAGTCGAGGTTTCTCACCAATCACTTGTACTCTTAGATGAAATTGGTGCAGGGACAGACCCCAGCGAAGGGACGGCTCTCGGTATGGCACTCCTTGATTGGCTCGGTGAGAGGCGGGTCAATACAATCGTTACAACGCACTACGGGGCACTTAAGGCGTATGCACATACACAGCAAACTATGGAAAATGCATCAATGGAGTTTGACTGGACAACACTACGCCCCACTTACCGACTGCAGGTAGGTATACCGGGCAGTAGCAACGCCATAAAGATTGCCTCCCAATTAGGGATTCCGCTCGAAATTCTTGATGAAGCACAAACCCATATAGGCAATAGTGCCGTCGCTGTTGAAGACCTACTCGTGGAGCTGCAAGAGAAACAGGATAAATTAGATACGGATCAAAACCGTTTAGAAAATAAAATTCGAGAGACTGATGCTGCATACCAGAAACATACGAAACTCGCTGAAACCTTGGAAGCCGAGCGACAGACGCTAAAACAGCAGGCTGAAAATGAGGCACGCGAAATCGTTGCCGGGGCACGGCGTACCGTGGAAAACCTTGTCGCTGACATACGGAAAAAACAAGCCTCTAAAGATAGTATTCAAAACGCTTTCTCAAAGATAGAAACTGCGAAAAAATCACTCCGACAGGAGCCACCCAAAAAACAGGCTGACCCACCGAAGGTGGAAGTCAACGTTGGCGATAAGGTCCGAGTCAAGAAACTGAACCGATTCGGTGAGGTTATCGCTATTAAATCCAACGGGAAAACACCGCTCCAGGTGCTTGTAGGGAATATGCGAATGCAAGCCGACTACCACGACATTGACTCGGTCCATCCTAAACAGAAAAGTGCGAACCTCTCAGCTTCCGTCCTCGATATTCAGTATAGCAAAGCCAACGCAATTGCCGATGAAATCAACCTTCATGGGATGTTCGTAAAAGAGGCGTTGGATGTCACCGTCAAATACCTTGATGACGCAGTCCTCGCGGGGTTACCATCGGTACGTATCCTCCACGGAAAAGGGACCGGCGCCTTGCGTAATGCGGTTCATGAGGAGTTGCGTGAAAATCCACTTGTATCCAAATATCAGTTTGCATCCTTTGATCAAGGCGGTGAAGGCGTAACCGTCGTTACATTCAAAGGGTGAACATGACTCAATGTTCTGTAGGAAACTTTGACACGAAGAGGCAGATTCATCGTGAACCGTCCTTCTACAAGAAACTACGTGCCACGTGAAACAATCGACGAAATTCGGAACCGAAGCGACATCGTTGAGGTTATTTCCGAATGCGGGATCGCGCTGCGTCCTGCCGGTCGAGATTTCAAAGCACTGTGTCCGTTCCACACGGAGAAAACCCCTTCCTTTACGGTCTCAGTGCAAAAACAGATATTTTACTGTTTCGGGTGTCAAACCGGTGGGAATGTCATCTCCTTCGTGCAAAAGCATGAGGGCAAATCCTTCATTGAGACAATGGAGTGGTTAGCCGGACGGTTGAATATCGCGCTCCCGAATCAGGATGCCCGCGAGAGCGCGGATCGCAAACGGGTCACGAACTTAGAGGATCTCAATCGTTTCGCAGTCGAGTACTATCACCGCCAACTCCTCACTGAGGGTGCCAGCGCGCCTGCAAGGCAGTATCTTAAGCGCCGTGGGGTTCAACCCAAGACACTTCGATCGTTCCAGCTCGGATACGCCAGATCTGGACGGCGGGAGCTCGTGAAAGTTGCGACAGACAAAGGTTTTACAATCCAGCAGCTCATTGACGTCGGGCTAATTAAAGACGAAGACCGGGGACCTCAGGACCGGTTTTGGAACAGAATCCTTTTTCCCATCCAGAATGAACGTGGTGCCCCTGTTGGTTTCGGTGGACGCGCACTCTCTGAAGAGCATCAACCCAAATACTTAAATTCTCCCGCAACGGTTCTATATGATAAAAGTAAAATTCTCTACAATCTTGACAAAGCGCGTCAAACTATCTACAAGCAACAGCGTGTGCTCCTTGTTGAAGGTTACATGGATGTTTTAATGCTTTATCAGTCTGGTGTTGAGAACGTTGTTGCTTCCTCTGGTACTTCTTTGAGCGAAGACCATGCACGTTTGCTAAAGCGGTTTGCCCCGGAAGTCGTCATTGTTTATGATGGAGATGCCTCCGGTTTCCAAGCGGCACAGCGTGGGTTACTCCGACTGCTCACTGAAGATTTACGCGTGCGTGTTGCTCTGCTTCCGACGGGAGAAGATCCAGACTCATTTACACGGCAGCACGGTGTCGATGCTTTCACGGAACTTATAGACAAGTCGATAAATCTCATCGAATTTCAGATTCAGTCCGCTATTCAGAGTCAGGACATTCACCGGATAGATGTAAAAACGCAAATCGTGAAAGAAGTTACCGAAACGCTCTTGAATCTCAAGAACCGCGTTGAACGCAGCGAATACATCAAATACGCCGCGCGGGAACTTCATGTTGATGAACGTGTACTTTGGGATGAATTACGAGACGCTGGTCTCAAAGGTAGCACCGATTCTCGTCCGATGCCGCAAAAGAAGGCTGTACAGCAGAAGTTATCGGCACGCGCCCAGATCGAACATCAACTTATTGAAGCGTTAATCCAAAATCCAACGTTAATTCCGTATGTCAAATCCCAATTTGACTATCAACATTTCACGGAACCGCGCTTCGCCAAAGTCGCACAATTGCTTTGGGAAGCCAGTGGAAATGATGATAGTAAGGGGATAGATATCCAGGCACTGATCAGTGAGTGCCCTGATGAAAATCTGAGTGCCTTCATTTCAAGTGCGCTTTTACGGAAAGCCCCCGCGCCGAACCTACAAGCAAGAGTGGAGGGATGCCTCAAGAAATTGCGCAATTTCCACTTACAGGATCTTGAGCAGCGCGTCCGATCACACGCACTCGCCGAAGGCGCAGATGAGATGGAAACACTTGAGCAGTTGGTAAAACTTTCAAATGAGAGACGTGCCCTACGCGGTCGTGGCGTGCGGGACACTCACGATGAAAATTAAATGAAGAAGGAGTTGATAATGGATTTTAAAGACCATCCTACGCTTGATTATCTTGATGTTGACGGAACTGATGAACTCGGGTATGACGATGAATTGGCTGAAATAGCCGCGGCCAGCAGCGGCTATACCGATGACTCAGTGAAGGTGTATATGCGCGAGATGGGGAAATTCCAGCTGCTTGATAAAACGCAAGAGGTCGAACTCGCTAAACGGATTGAAGCCGGCCATCGAACCGCCCATGAAGCGACCTTCAGCACAGCACTCGCAATTACCGAGATTCGGAAGCTGCTGTATAAAATCGTTACCGCTAAGAAACGAGCTTCCGATATTATTGATATGCACGTTTCCAGTACTTCAACGCAGAATAAGGAAAAGAAACTGCGTGAGCAGGTCAAGAAGGCATTGGGTGTACTCGAAAGCCTTGAGATGGAACGCCTCACGGCTAAGCCTACTGCGTCCTCTACAAACGGTAAGCGGCCTACCAAGAAATCGAAGAACCGCTCGCACCTCATTAAGACCCTTGAGCAACTGAAGATTGATCGTGAAGAGATTAGTAAGATCTCCGACCTCGTTAAACAGGCAGAGTATCAGGTTAGCAGGTGGGAAAGCGAAATCCAGCAGATCCAACAGAAGTCTGATATTCCTGATGAATGGCTCAACGGAAGTAACGGCGCTGCACCGAAGTTTGAAACCGATTCGATGAAAGCTGCCTATGTGACCATTGTCCGTTTACAGCGCAATATCCGGCAGCATATGAACGAAATCGGCATTTCTCGCGAGCAACTCAGATCTCTGACGCAGCAAATCGACAAAGGTGAGTCCGAAGCACAGGATGCAAAGATGGCAATCGTAGAAGCCAATCTCCGACTCGTTGTGAGTATCGCGAAGAAGCACAAACACCGCGCATCGGGTCTCGAATTCCTTGACTTGATTCAGGAAGGCAATATCGGATTAATGCGAGCCGTTGACAAGTTCGATTATCAGCGTGGTTATAAGTTTAGCACCTACGCCACATGGTGGATTCGGCAAGGTATCACACGCGCGATCGCTGATCAAGGACGAACCATCCGTATCCCTGTACACATGCACGAGCGGATTAACAAAATTCGGCGGGTTCAACGCTCACTCTTGCAGGAATTGGGAAGTGAACCGACAGCTGAACAGATTGCTGAGGACCTCAAGATTTCAACCAGCAAAGTCAATGAAGCACTTGCAGTCGCGCCAGAAACCGCCTCTTTGGATACCCCAATCGGTGAGGAAGACGATAATCCTCTCGGTGCTTTTATTATGGATATCGATTCTCCGTCCCCTGTCCAAGAGGCAGAATTGAATATCCTCAAAGAGCAGATACAAGATGTCCTCTCCGAATTGAATGAGCGTGAAAGGAAGGTCATCTCTCTCCGTTTCGGGATTGATGACGGCTATCCGAGAACGCTCGAAGAGGTCGGTAATATCTTTGATGTAACCCGTGAACGTATCCGGCAAATTGAGGCGAAAGCACTCCGTAAATTGCGACACCCAAGGCGAAGTCGAAAACTACGCGATTTCGTCCACTAACGAAAACCTAATAGTCTGTCACCCTTGAAATGAGAGATAAATCCGGTTCGTAGTCGTGCGATTCATCGCACGGCAATCCAAGGCGCAATAATGCACTTCGCATTTGGGCGAGTACGCCGCAGAATTGTGCCACTACGAACCATCTATCAGTTTAGAGGTGACAAAGCACTAAGTTGCCACCCCTCGGTAGGGTTTATTTGCTTGGGTGTTCCCTTCAACTGACAACCATCCTTCTGCAACTGATAGCCAATTAAAAATTTGATTTTAAATTCAGAATATAGTATAATTCTTATATTGAAAAAATGAAGGGCCCATAGCTCAGTGGTCAGAGCCACCGGCTCATAACCGGTTGGTCCTAGGTTCGAGTCCTAGTGGGCCCATACTCTTACGTGGGGCGTTAGCTCAGGGGTACGAGCGCTACCTTCACACGGTAGAAGTCACTGGTTCAAATCCAGTACGCCCCATCGTTTGCCGAACCGAGGAGACGGAGATGGAAAGTTGGGAGACTCCACATTTCGTAGAGGCAGGGGTGAAAGCAATTGACTGCGACATTCATAACGAAGTCCCGTCTTTGCAGACGCTCTATCCTTACATGTCTGATTTCTGGTGCGATTATTGTCAGAACTCTGGCTTTAGGGGTCCCGATGCGAGCGATTATCCACGCGGTGCCCCGCTAACGACGCATCCGGATGCTGTTTCCCCATGGGACATTGATCTTTCGCATATCCGAGCGCAATTACTTGATGGCTGGAATCTTGAATACGGTATTCTTAATTGTGCCTACCGGGTGCAAAGCATTCATAACCCCGACCTCGCCGCGGCGATTGCACACGCAGTAAATGATTGGCAGATAGAACATTGGCTCGATCCAGAGCCTCGACTCCGCGCTTCGCTTGTGATCCCAAGCCAGATTCCAGAACTCGCCGCAAAGGAAATCGAACGCGTCGGTGAGCATCCAGGGTTTGTTCAGGTGATACTACCTGTCCGTTCTCGGACACCCTACGGGAACCGACTCTACCATCCGATTTATGAAGCGGCAGTCCGGCATAATCTCGCTATCGGTATTCAGTACGGCGGGGCACCCGGTACCCAACCTTCACCGACAGGCTGGCCATCAACATTTTTAGAGGAATATGCTGGAATGACGCAGGTCTTCCAAGCACAGGTAATTAGTCTCGTTGCGGAAGGGATTTTCGACCAGTTCCCAGAACTACGTGTTGTCCTCATTGAGAGCGGTTTTACATGGCTACCGGCAATGATGTGGCGGATTGATAAAGAGTGGCGCGGCCTCCGAAACAATACACCGTGGGTCAAACATCCGCCGTCGGAATACATGCGAAAGCATATTCGGTTTACGCTACAACCTGTCGATGCACCGCCGACACCGGAGCAGCTACTTCAGATCATCGGTCAATTGGAATCCGATGAAATGCTAATGTTTTCAACGGATTACCCACATTGGCAGTTCAACACACCCAACGAGGCACTGCCCTCCGAATTGCCGGGTTCACTCACACGTAAGATTTTGCACGAGAACGCAAATAATTTCTATCAACTGTTTTAATAGTTGTCAGTTGTCAGTACGATTTTTTCTCCGAAAAAAATCTTTCAGTGGTCAGTGGTTTTCAGTTATCAGAGCGATTTTCTCTCACTGCGAGGCATGAAAAATCTTTCAGTTTTCAGTAAAGAGACCTCTTGAATTGTCCCAACCCTCTTTTAACTGATAACTATAAAGACTGATAACTATTAACCCATGGAGATAAACGCGATGGAAAATACAACAACGAAACGTTTGAAATACCCAGTTATTGATTGCGATATCCACAACTCTGTGCCGCCGGGCGGATTGTCTCCCTACCTGTCTCAGCGGTGGCAGGATCACCACAAAACCTTCGGTCTCCGCGGTCAAATCGGCGGATACTATCCGCGCGCACTGCTCAACGCTGCACGGCACGATGCCTGGCCGCCATCAGGGCTCTCACCCGGTGCAGATTTAGGGTTTATGCAGGAGCAACTGTTGGATGCATGGGATATTGAATACGGTGTGTTGAATCCGTTAATCCCTGTCGGTGAGCAGCTGAATCTTGCGTATGGTGATGCGCTCGCAAGCGCGGTTAACGATTGGCAGGTTGCCGATTGGGTTGAACCTGAGCCCCGTTTACGCGCCTCTGTCGTCGTTCCTTATGAGAACGGGGACCTTGCGGCTGCCGAAATCCACCGGTGCGGTCCAAACCCAGCGTTTGTTCAGATCCTGCTTCTCGCGCGGACAAGGGAGCCGCTTGGCAACCGAAAATATTGGAAAATCTACGAGGCAGCCGTTGAATACGATCTTCCTATCGGTATCCACTTCGGCGGCAATCAGGGCCCCATTACAGGTGCCGGGTGGCCCTCCTATTACATAGAGGACCACGGGGGTATGCCGCAAGCCTTCCACACGCAAGTTATCAGTTATGTCTGTGAAGGTGTGTTTGACCATTTCCCGACGCTCAAAGTTGTGCTAATTGAGGGCGGATTTGCCTGGCTACCACCACTCATCTGGCGACTTGACGCAACATGGGAGAAACTCCGCGTTGAGATCCCGGACCTCAAACGCAAGCCTTCGGAATACATCCGCGACCATTTCTGGCTCAGCACACAGCCGATGGAAGAGCCACCGAAACGCGAGTATTTCGAGCAGATGCTTGAACAGATGGGCATGAACGACAAACTCATGTTCGCAACGGATTACCCACATTGGGATTTCGATTCTCCTGACCGTGCGCTGCCCAGTTTCCTGAAACCGGAGTTACGCCAGAAAATTCTATCAGAAAACGCCCGCAACCTTTACGCGTTTGATAAGCTGTGATTCAGATGTGAAAAAATATTGACGTTTGCCCTTCCGCTTGCGTCGGATCTGCAGAATAACTTACTAATATGGCAATGGATTTTGAGCGGTCTGATTGTGGATCCTGCCGAAATTCGCCATCTGTTGGAGGGCCCTATGTTAGAATCAGCAACGTATCAATATATCCTACAGCAAGGTATTGAGCAGGGTGCTCGAGAAAGTACCATTGAAGGCATTCTTGAGTCCTTGGAGATTCAATTTCACGAGAGTGATGTGCAAACGTTAAAGCCGATGTTGGAATCTATTCAAGACCTGCAACGTCTCAAAGATTTGCGGCGCGCAGCGATGCAAGTACCGAGCCTTGAAGCATTCAAACGCTTTTTGACAACCAATGCCTAAATACGTCGTAGCAACCTCAGACGAAATACCTCCGGGTGAACGCAAAATCGTCGAAATCGGCGGACGTTCCATCGGTATCTTTAATATTGATGGCGAATTCTTCGCGATCCGTAACAGTTGTCCGCACCAAGGTGGACCGCTGTGTAAAGGCATCGTCACCGGATTTTTAGAATCACCAACCCCAGGCACTTATAACTACACCCGCAAAGGTGAGATCCTCCGATGCCCGTGGCATAGTTGGGAATTCGACATCAAAACCGGGCAATCTTGGTGGAGTCCTGCCCAACGCCGTGTCAGGAAATACGAAGTCCAGATCGAAAGCGGTGAGGATATTGACGCATCCAATGCCGAACGCGAAAAAGGTCCCTACGTCGCCGACACATTCCCAGTTTCCGTCGAACAAAAATACGTCGTCATCGAAATTGATTAGATTTTCTTCCCGTAGGCGCCAGTGTTTTTGCTGGGGTGTCTTCCCGCGCTCGCAATCTTGCTGACCGCTGACGGCTAATTACGCCTCTTCCCCACTAATTACTTTCTCCTGATCCCCCGGTGAATAGAAATACGAGCCCGGTTTCCAATCCCCGATGTCCCCAATCAATCTCTGCTGACGCGGTGTACATCGCTCCATAAGTTCAGGCGATGCCTTTTCGTAATCAAAGGGTCGAAAACACTGGTGGCTGTAGCAATAAATTAAAGTCTTGCGAGGCTGTTCCGATCGGTTTGCAACAACGCCGTGCCACAAAGCATGCGGAAAAACCGCAGCATCTCCCGCTTTCACACACAACTGCACCGCTTCAGGGATATAGGGACCGTCCTTGACCCCTGTTTCTGGAAAAGTACGATTGTGGCTCCCCGGCACAACCGTGAAGTTTCCACTGTCCGGATCCTCAAGATCCGTCAAAAAATAGTGGATTTTGACTTGCAGCGGCGAACTCGATCTGCTGACCCGAATCGTTCGCATCGCCTGTCCACCGTCCGTATGCAAATAACCTTGATCTTTTGGATTCGGCGGACGAACAATCACCTCCGACATACTCAACTGGATAAAATCCCCTATCAACTCGCGCACAATCGGAAACGTCACCGGATGGTCCATCAGATCAACGAAAATGTCATTATCTTCCATTACATTCCGCTTATCAAATACCGAATCGGCAGTGACGTTCTCACCTTTCCGAAACTCAGCATCCATATCATTGACCGTTGCTGTCAATGCCTGTACCTCGTCAGGAGAGAGAACCGCTTTCAGAACGATGTAACCCTCCGTTTTCCACTGCTTACGTTGATCCGTCGTTAAAATTCCCATCTTATATAACCTCTATAAATGTAACTATTTCGACGCTTTTGTAGAGGGGTCTGTACCCCTGATACCATCATTCTCTCCCTTTACTTCCAACCCTAAATATTCACCTTCTATATTTTTTTTACAGGTCTACCCTAACACCTCTCTCTTGGAGTGTAGGAATATGTGTACGAATGGCAGCCTCGTCCAAAGGGTTGCCTTTCAACCAGAGGGTGTCCCTGTCGCCCAAGCCTCTATTCGCCGCGAGGGGGACGATGTCCGATATCTGGTTATAGGACAGCCACAGATTTATCAGATTTGTGAGATTTTCCAGCGGTGAAATATCGGATAACTGGTTCCCACCGAGGCCCAGTTCTGTCAAGTTTGTGAGATTTTCCAGTAGTGAAATATCGGATAACTGGTTCCCGCCGAGGTGCAGTCCTCTTAGATTTGTGAGATTCTCCAGTGGTGAAATATCGGATAACTGGTTCTCGTTCAGGAGCAGTTGTCTTAGATTTGTGAGATTTTCCAGTGGTGAAATATCGGATAACTGGTTCCCGCCGAGGCCCAGTTGTCTTAGATTTGTGAGATTTTCCAGCGGTGAAATATCGGATAACTGGTTCCCACCGAGGTGCAGTCCTCTTAGATTTGTGAGATTTTCCAATGGTGAAATATCGGATAACTGGTTCCCAGCGAGGCCCAGTTCTGTCAAGTTTGTGAGATTTTCCAGTAGTGAAATATCGGATAACTGGTTCCCGCCGAGGCCCAGTTCTGTCAAGTTTGTGAGGTTTTCCAGCGGTGAAATATCGAATAGTGGTGAAATATCGGATAACTGGTTCCCAGCGAGGTACAGTTCTGTCAGGTTTTTGAGATTTTCCAGTGGTGAAACATCAGATATCTGGTTCTCGGTCAGGTGCAGTTTTGTCAGATTCACTGCGTATTCTAAACCCGTGAGATCTACAATCTGGAGGTTATGAGCCCTAAGTGTTCCCAGGTTCTGCAACACCTCTGCCGTCAGTGGGGCATCTGTTGTCAAACCGAGTGCCTCACGCACAGCAGCCGCTAAATTGGGATCGGGTATTAAGTCAACTGCTATGGGGGGTTTAACGACGTGCTGCCCCCTTTCACAACCGCAGATACACACACAGCACAATAAAATCACAAGCAAGCGTGTTTCACAATTTCTCATTGGTGTTCCTTTTTATTTCACGACTGTTCTAATCATGGCATTATCGGTTCTTAGCGGTCCAGTTCTATGTTCTCGAAACAGCGCATGCTACGCATACTACAGAAATGATAACAGATTCAACCCAAATTGCCAACCTAAAAATCAAATTTTACCAAGTCTCGTGCCAAACCGCTAACAAATCAGCGTCTGTATCACACCCTGAGATCCTGCAAAGGTATTTTCAAGCGAAATTAGCGGTTTTATGGATATAATTTTCTTTTAATTTTAAAATGTTGTATGGTGTAAAATTAGATATAGGATTAATTATTTTTAAATCGGACTCCAAAACAAACGCGAGCAGTGTCAACTCGATAAAGTCGAGAGTTTACCCGCCCATGACAGCCATCAATCTCAGACGATTTACACAGCAGAAACTGGGATGCTGACGGATGATGGACTGATGCTTGGGTTGGCAGATGTGATGCCCGCTGCGCCGCATGCCACCGATACGATTGAACTGGAATTTATCACACCTACCAGTATCAAAGTCGATGGCAAGTGGACAGGCAAACTAACGTTTGAACACCTCATCCGCAATTTGCTGCGGCGGATCCGGTTCCTGAGTTATTTCCATTGTGGCGAGGATTTGGATGTGGATGCTCACGGCTTAATTGCGGCTTCCACTGCTGTCAGTCATGATTCTCGCTTGAATTGGCTTAGGAAGGATCGGTACTCTGACCGAGCGGAGAAATTCGTGCCGATGGGTGGGTTTATTGGGAAAATCCATTTTTCAGGGGAATTAGAGCCGTTTCTACCGTTTATCTATCTTGGTGAGTATCTGCACATCGGGCATCATACGGCGTTTGGGTTTGGACAGTACCGCATCTGTGGATTGGGAGACAACCCGCCGCCGATAAACTGAGTCGCAACGTCTATCCCGTTACTGTCTTGAGGAGATTCTCAAACCAATTGCGCATCTCCTCTTGTGTCAGAATACCGACCCCGAGGAGAATCACGGCAATAATAGCGATCCAGATAAAGAGACGAATCGCGCCCTTCACAATAGCAATCACGAGAAAAACGGCGAGTATCACTGCAATTATCAAAAATATTGGGGAACTGATAAATTCAGGCATAATGGATTCCATAAAAGGCAATTTTCAATGTTCTATGTTATTTCTTATGATATTCCGGATGACCGGCGACGCGGTCAACTCGCCAAAGTCCTCAAAGGGTTCGGCACCCGCGTCCAATACAGTGTGTTTGAAGCGCACCTGACCCGGACACAGTACGAGGCACTCCAGCGCGCCGTCGCAGGTGTTATTGATCTTTCTGAGGATTCAGTTCGTTACTACGCGCTCTGTGGTGCCTGCACCAGACGCATTGAAGTCCCTGCTGTCGGTGAGGTAACGTCGGATCCCCAGACAATCGTCGTTTGAAATGCAACAGAACGGACGTAAAATGCGTTCGTTTGCTTGCAGGATTGGAAAACAAGAAGATTAGAAGTGTGCGGGAAGTCCTTCCATTCTTCCATCCTTCCATTTTTTCCATCAAGAATATTTCGGTCGTGTATAAATCCTAATGAATACAAACTAAGAGTCCGCGCTACACCCGACCTTCTCCCGTGCCTCCAAAACCTTATCAACAACAGTTTTGACATCGGCTTCATCGACAAACGGCGATAGGATGTACGATTTCAACGCGACAATCGGTTCGCCATAAGCGGTGTGTCGGTAACAGTCGGTTGTGGAAATGACCACGCCCCTGCCCTCCATCGCCTCCGAATGCACGTATTGGAAAATTTCTCGATTATAGGCGTTATGGGTGATCAAACTCTCATGATAGGCAGCATCCTCAAATTCCTGTTGCTTGATTGAGAAGGTATCCACCGTCTCAGGATAGGCGCGGAAGAGGGTGACGGTTCCAAAGTTCTCTCGGTTCAGCACGGTGGTACCCGCATGCCCTTCGAGGTGTTCCCGCAGGAGTTGTGTCATTTCAACGATGTGTCCGATGATGGCTTGCAAGCCTTGTTCCCCGAACAACCGGAGATTCGCAAGGGCTGCAAGAGGCCCCGTCCCGGCTCTGGAGGTTTCAAGCGTATACATGCCGGGGCGGTGTTCCCCGAAGTGATAGAGATACGGCATCTGTTCCGGATGACGCTTCACCAAATTGAAGTCCTCTCGATTTTTGACGAGGACGAGACTGGAGATATAAGGGGTAAAGCCCGTCTTATGAAAGTCGATCCCGATAGAATCCGCGAGGGAGAGGTGCCGTATGCGTCTGCACGTGCCCGCCAAAGCCCGAACGGTGCGCGGTCGGAATTCTAAGGGATTTCCCTCAAGATCGTAGTCGTTAAATACCGACCATGCCCATCCGATAACTGCGTCGGCGTGAACGTGCGGTCGGTAGTCGAGTTGGAATTCATCGACGAGGTTGTCTCGTAACGCCACAATGCTCTCTAAATCGTCTAATCCGAAGGCATCCGTAGTGCCCAATGTCGCGATGATGGCAGCAATCTTTTTCCCGTTTGTGAGTGCTTCTCGAACCGCTTGTTCCAATTGGGCGAGGTCAATTTCGTTGTCATGCGTCGTTGGGATTGTAACCAGATTGTTCGTTCCGATGCCGAGCCAACCGACAATGTTCGTTGCACAATAGTGGCCTGCGTCTGATACGAACACAACCGCCTCTTCGGGTGTCCCGTTTTGCATCGTTCCCGGGCACGCCTTTTCTAAACCGAGTTTCACCCCGTAGAGTGTCGTTCCGGTACCGCCAAAGGTAAACACACCACTTGCCTGTTCGGCGTCATATCCAATCATGTTCGCGGTCATCCCGACGACTTCAACTTCAGCCAACGCCACCAGTTGACTGTATTCATCCCAGGTGATATTGGGGTTGTATAGCGAAGCAATAAGCACACCAATCACGCTTGGTATTGTTGTCGGCGGGATAACGTTCTGCTGTGTCCGAGGATGCCCGAAAATCGTCATCCCTCGGAGATAACCGATGAGTTCAGCCGTGACATCTTCAACCGAGGACATGGCATCCGGTAACGCTGTCTGTCGCGCTTTTTTAAAGTCACCAGAGACGATACTCCCGAGCATCGGCAGATGTGTTTTGAGCGCGTCCACCTGGTCCAGTGCACGCATGATGGAATGTACGAAATAGGAATCATGTATCGGGTCAGACGTCGGTTGCGGGAAGGCAAGTCTAATGTTTTGTAGAATATCGCGGTAGTTCACGTTTTTTCGGTCTCCATTATTAGCATTTAGGGGTTGCATTGGCACGATTGAATTATACGTTACTTCCGCTCATAAATCAAGTTATAATCCGAAACGACTCCCGGTTTTTGTAGGAGGGTTTCCAACCCCAATACTCTACTTATAGTGGATATTAGGGTTAATGAGACATTGTAAACCGGTACGGTTAGGAAACCGCACCATAAGTGTCAATTTAGGGATTTTTCGTGCCATTCCCGTCTTATTAAGTCTGAACTGTGATTTCTGTGATTTTTGTGATTTTTGTAATAAGGTATCTGAGGAAAAATAAGATGCTGATTGTGGTGTTGAAGTTTCTACAGAGAGGAGGTTCCTGCGGAACTGCTGAGTCGTCATGCCTGGGTTTTCAGTATTCATTTTCTTGTGATGGGTTGTCTTATCATGGGAATCATGGCAATCAGGGAAATCGCAGCTCAGAAGTCAAAAGTGTAAAGCGTTAGTATTCTCCTGTAGGTTGGGTTGAACGGATATTTCTAAAATGCTGGAAACTAACCCAAGCCTAAGCCTTCTCCAGAGATGGCACGCCAAACAGAAAACCGAGAGAAACCCAACACCTTTGCGGTTTATGGGCACCTGTGGGTCTGAAGTTGGGTTTCACTGCGTTTTTGGCTGTATAGGACGACAGGTTGGATTCGAGGGTATTGGCAGACCAACATCTGCTTTCTTAACCCCGTTCAACCTTGGGGAAATCCGCAGAAATCCGCAGAAACACCCTATCAAATACCCCTATCAAAGACCCCAAGCAATACGCAGAAATACCCTATCAAAAACACCCCAAGCAAAAACACCTACGGGACGATGTGGTTTTTTCCTAAATAGACACCTATGGTACACCGCAAAACTGTACCTACTGGGTCTCGGTGAAAATTAGAGCAAAGAATGGAAAACTGAATGCCTCTGTGCTTTCTCGTTTGAAGGGAATTGGGAAAGGGCGGTCAACAATCAGCAGTCGGCTATCAGTCAAAGGTGTGTAAAGTTTTGACATTGGCGGCTCTTATGTTTTTGTAAGAAGGGTTTCAACCGCGATAGAGAAACGATCATTGGATAGAAAGATGTCTTAAAATTCGCGAAATCCGTGTCATCCGCGATAATCCGCGATTCAGACAATACCTTATTTCATCCTTCCCGTCCTAATTGTCACCCGCTATCCCCAATCCTTGGATCACATAATTCACAGTTTAGACCAAATAGTACGCAGTTTTCAGTACTCAGTACTCGGTTAAGAGGTACTTTGATGAATCACATTTCTGTTTCATGGAATACTGAAAACTGATAACTATAATAAAACAGATGACAAATAAATTCGTGTCAGGTAAAATAGAGGAACACGATTTAGTTTTCCTGTAGGAAGGTTCTCCGGATCCTGATGTAAATGTCCTGATTGCTGACGGAAACCGATGGAAATCGAAAGCCGTTCCTCTGATGACTGAAAACTGATAACTGACAACCCCTAAAAGGGAGATTTGATCATGCAAGCGAACCCACAGTTAAGCGACAGCAACAAACTGACCGATGCGCAGATGCGCGATTTTATTGTGAATGGACATCTCACCATAAAAACCGATCTGCCACGCAGTTTTCATGAGACTATTTATCGTAAAACGCAGGAATACACCGAAAAAGAGGGGAATTTAGGGAACAACATCTTGCCGCGTGTCCCTGAACTGCAAGCGGTTTTTGAGGATCCCGCTGTCCGTGGCGCATTTACAAGTATTCTCGGCGAGAATTATGTCATGCATTCCCATCGGCATCCGCATCAAAACCGTCCACACAGTGATGGACAGGGGTTCCATAAAGATAGTTACTGGGGGTATCAGAAGGTGCGTCACCACTGCCCGCGTTGGGCGATGGCGTTCTACTACCCGCAGGATTCACCGCTCGAAATTGGACCCTCAGCAGTCCTACCGGGAACGCAGTATTACAGCACCCGAATCACCGAAGCCAACGATGGTGAATTAGCACTCAGTGGCGAGGCTGGTACCCTAACGATTATCCACTTTGACCTCTGGCATCGTGCCATGGCGAACCAGACAGACAAAACGCGCTATATGATGAAGTTCCAATTCATCCGGATGGACGCACCCCAAGCACCGGAGTGGAACGTGACGGATCCACAGTGGACATCCGAAGACATCAACCCAGCGACCCCAGCGCATCAAGGCACGTGGCGACATATCTGGAACTGGATGGCAGGCGAGTCCAACGGAGATGCAACACAACCAACCCATGGCAACCTCACAGACTCTATCACAGCGTTAGGCGGTGACGATCCGTTTGTCCGTTCCCGCGCCGCTGATGAACTCGGTGCGTTAGGTGAATCCGCTGCGGAGGGGGTCCCGCATCTCATCCAAGCGTTACGTGATGATTATGAACCTGTCCGTTTGAACGCCGCTTATGCACTCGGCGCGATCGGCGAACCGTCTGTTCCGCAACTGATTGAGGTGTTAGGTGATGAGAACGGGCCCACGCGACGGATGGCAGCTTACGCGCTCGCTGCAGTCGGTGCCCCTGCGGTCCCCGCCTTGAGTGAAGCATTACAGCACACAGCGGATGTCGTTCGCATTGAAGCCGCCTATGCGTTGGCACAGATAGGTGATTCGGCTGAAGCCGCTATTCCAGCGTTGATGGAACGCACGAAAGACGAATGCGCTGAAGTCCGCCGTTATCTCGCTGAAGCTTTTGGAAGTCTCGGGGCAACCGCCGCGCCTGCAGTACCGCACCTAACCGATATGGTTGCGGATGATGACGACAAACAAGCACGCTTTGAAGCAGCATTGGCATTGGCACAGATTGGACCCGCCGCAAACGACGCAGTGCCGGTACTTGCGAAAGCCCTTTGGGACGAAGATCGCTATGTTCGCGACAACACGATCCACGCCCTGAAGCGCATTGACACCCCCGAAGCGGAATCAGCACTGTTTGATTATCTACTGATGGCACGATGGTGTCCGGTCACAAATCGCCAAAGCACACATTAACAAAGTTTAAGTAATCCCCAGGTCCGGTAGGTGCGGTTTCCCAACCGCACCATAGGTGTCAATTTAGCACCTTTCCCCAGGCCCGGTAGGTTCGGTTTGCAACCGAACCGGAGTTATCCGAACCGGGTCTTCGTTTTCTTGTTTAGTCGAAACCCTGTTTAGTAAACGCTGGGTCTGAAGGTTTTCGCGTCGTATCCGATGCGGTTGCAAACCGCATCTACCGGTCCGGGGTCTTCACGGCATAACTTTTTTCTAAAATTGACACTTATGGTGCGGTTTCCCAACCGCACCGGACTTTGCCAAGAAATTACCGAATTAATCTTTTAATCTTCATGCAAGCGCGCCTATTGTCTATCTGAGGACTCCCCATGAACTATGAACTGATCATAAAAAATGGTACTGTCGTCGATCCCGCGCAGGGCATCCATGCACGCAAAGATGTGGCATTCGCGAACGGACGCGTCTCGGTTGTGAGTGATGAGATTCCGACATCCGAAGCGAGGGAAGTACTTGACGCATCAGGATGCTTCGTCACACCCGGTCTTATCGACTTACATGTACATGTCTTCTACGGTGTAAGCCACTTCGGGATTGAACCCGATCCGACATGCTTAGCACGCGGCGCGACGACGGTTGTGGATGCAGGTTCAGCAGGTGCTGACACGTTTCCCGGGTTCCGTAAATATGTCATTGATGTCAGCGACACGCGTATCCTCGCGCAATTGAACATTTCATCGCAAGGTATGCTCACAGAGGAAATTGGGGAGTTAGAAAACCCCGATTATGCAGATGTTGGTAAGGCGTGCCGAATGATAGAACAACATCGCGACATCATTTTGGGAGTCAAGGTTCGCTTGACGCGTGAGAGCATTGTCGGTGCGAGGGCACAGATGTTGCCGTTGCAGAGGGCACGTGAAGCCGCCGATGCTGCGGGGCTGCCTATCATGGTTCATCCGCAAGATGCTTGGTGCGAGTCTATTGACGATATATTGGCACTCATGGGTGAACGTGATATTCTGACACACTGCTTCCACGATATGCCGTGCGGTATTTTAGATGAAAACGGTAGGATTCGGGACTCTGTCCACGCAGCGATTGAACGTGGTGTTATCTTTGATGTCGGACACGGCGCGGGTTCTTTTAGTTGGGATGTCGTTCAGAAAGCGATGGCGCAAGGCGTTGAACCGACGACAATCTCCTCTGATCTGCATGTCTATAACGTCAACGGTCCCGTCTATGATCTCGTGAATGTCGTTAACAAATTCCTGTATCTCGGTATGTCGCTCGACGATGCACTTGCCAAGGTGACGCGTATCCCTGCCGAAACTATATTGATGCCGGGAGAGGTCGGGACATTGGCTGTTGATGCGTGGGGTGATGCGGTAATCTTTGAACTTCGTGAAGGTGAATTCCAGTTGGTGGACGCGCGCGGTGAAACCAAAATAGGCAGGCAGAAATTGGAACCGGTTGTCGTTGTTAAAGGTGGACAAGTGTATCGCCAACGGCACATACACGACTAAAGTTTCACATACGAAGAATTACAGTCTGCAAAAACACCTCGCCCTCTGATCGCTGACTGCTGATGGCTCTCATTACGGATGTTGTTCTCCCGCCTTCGGTTTCGCCTTCGGGGCATTGGAATCCTGTCCGAAACGGATGTGAAGTGACGCGCCGGGCGCGTGTTCTTTTCCGTAGAGCACATGCTTAATACCCCAGAAAATGACTGTCGTTCCAACCAGTGCGACAATACCCCAGATCAATGTCTGCCAAACCCAGTCAGTGAAGGAAAAGAGACTCCCTGTCTGTTCCGGCACAGATAGTGGCCCCAATGCCATCAGCACAGTGCAGATAATCGCATTGAGCGTAATCACACCTTCTGTCACCAGACGGTGCGGACTGAAACCGACCAAAGCGCGTTCAAAGTTGAAAATAACCACCCACCATATAAATACAAAATAGAGCAGCTGTCCTTTTCCTAACCAACTCGTCGGAATGAAAGCGAGAGGCTCGCGGAAATGCACTGACAGAAGTCCGACACAGGCGATACCGAGGCCTATATAGAAAAGTTCAAACCATCCGATCCATCCTCTTGAGTGTCGGAACCACCCGACAACAGGCAGCCCGAAAAATCGTTCGGGTAAACCCTCAACCAAATCCACCCACGTTCCTGCTGCCTTCCGATAATTGACATAGGTCAGTAAAATCAGCACGCAGAACACAGCTAATATTTCTGTCCACTGTGGGAGATTCGAGGCGGTTTCTAAAAGTGGTGCCCGATTGAGAAGGAGGCCGAACGGTATTGCAATCCCAAGTCCGAATAAAAAGCCTTGCGTCTGCTCCATGACACTATGCCAATTCGTTTGGAGTCCTGTCCGGATGCAAATGAGTTTCAGCAATTGTCCAAATGAGAATGCAATACCACCGCCAAAACCTGTCATCAGCGTAACAAAAGCGACACCGCTGAGTTCATAACGCGAACAGTACCCCAATATCCCGATAACCATACCGACACAACCTGCCCAGTTGTCCCCACGCGGCGGTGTCATACGGAGGCGACAAACGTTTACGAGCAACAAAAACCCGCCGAACCAACTGATGCCCAGATATAGGACGAGGTTCGTGCCCATATCCAAACCCCCACGGAACAGCGCGACGATGAGTGCAGCGAGGATCGCGACCAGTGCTGCCACCCAATCGGTATCGTACCAGTAGAGAGCACTTTCGTGCCGTTGCATCCGTTTTGGTGCGAGAACACGATCGATAATTACCGCTTGGAGCGACCAACCGATGAACACAGCAGCGATTGGTGTAAACAACAAAGACAGCTGAGTATGCGTCAGAAACGCAGGCAGCGCAGTTCCCGCGCCACCCAAAGCTGCCCACAAAAAACCGATAACGAAGAGATTCGCAAACCCGTAAAACACAGTCAACGCGTGTGACGAATGGCTGTACCCGACAACCATCATATAGGACATGCTCCCGCCGAATGACCAGCCGATTGCACCGAACAGCGCGAAGTAGTGGACATGTCGCCACCAATCCTCTCTTCCTGAGAGCAAGACGATTGCCATTGCAGCGAGTGCTCCCGCAAGTGCTGCACCATATTCATGTCCGAAGTTTCCGCGTATTCCCCATCCGACACAAAGAGACAGACCACACAGAAGTACCATTTCCCACGGGATAATTGCCATGTCCATATCTATAGCCTCCATCTTACCGATGATTTTGTTATTCTATTATGTAGGATTTCGCGTTTGTTGTCAAATTTTCCATGACACAAACCTCTACACCCACCTTCCATCCTTCCGTTCTTCCTGTACGCACGATCTCCCGATCGCGACGGTTACTGACAACCGATAACTGAAAACTGAAAACTAAGAATTGCATCTATTTCGTGTACGTGATACGATAAACGCATAAGAAAGCGTTATCTACCGGAGGTTAGAATTTATGAGTCGTATACGGATAGGTGTTATCGGGTGTGGCGCGATCGCGCAGGTCCATCATCTCCCCAATCTTACCGCGCTCCATCGCGAATTTGAGGTGCCAATTGTCTGTGATCTTTCTCACGGTGCTGCACAAGCAGTGGCAAAGCGTTTCCATGTCCCGCAATTCGTAACAGATTACAACGAATTGTTGGCAACAGATGTAGATGCCGTTCTACTCTGCCACGGTGACCCTAAGACGGAAGTTGCCCTTGCCGCGTTTGAAGCCGGGAAGCATGTCTTTATTGAGAAACCGGTCTGCTTTTCATTGCAAGAGATGGATGCCATGCTAAATGCACAACAGAGAGCCGGTACGGTCGCGCAAGCCGGTTATATGAAGGTGCATGACCCGGCTTTCCAGTTCGCTAAGCGCGAAGTTGATACGATGGAGAGTTATCGCTTCGTCCAAATTAACCATCTCCATCCGAATAACAGTTTACACCTGAGCCAGTTTGATGTCGAACGGTTCAACGATGTGTCACCGGATGCATTTAAGCCAGCAGGCGCAGCGCGTGAAAAAGCACAAGCAGAAGCCATTGGGAACGTGTTATCACAAGCCGGACTTGAAAGCGATGTCGAAAACAAGGCAGCACGGGTGTTCTACCTGCTTGCTGGCAGCATGATCCACGACATCTACAGTTTACGGGTTATGCTCGGTTCACCGAGCGAAGTCATTAGTGCGGAAGTTTGGTCTGATGGACGTGGGGTGAGCATTGTGTTTGCCTATCCGAACGGTGCCCGCTGTGTCGCGACATGGGTAGACTTACCAGATCTGTGGGACTTTAAAGAGACCTTGGAGATATACGGCGATAACAAACGGGTTATCGTTTCATATCCTACCGGCTTTTCGAGAGGTATCCTGTCAGAGGTAACGATACACGGAATAGACACCGATGGCACGACCTATAGCAAAACCCCCGCTATTGAATGGGAAAGTGCTTTTGTTCGGGAATTGCGCCATTTCCACGCATGCATAACAGAAGGTGAAACGTGCTATACTTCACTGGCATCTGCACGGGATGATATCGCTTTGATTATTAATATAGTGCGGTGTTACGTGCAACGGGAGTCGGTTGTATGTGAAAATGGGTAAAAACAGGTAACAGTGCGAAAGTGAAAAGTCTGGGCAAGCATAAAACCTGCCCAGACAATTGAATTGAGCCAGACACAGGGATCTGTCCTTACGGTTGGCTTCGGAATTATTCCTCTTCCGCTGGTTCCGCAGGCTCCGCAGGTTCTACCGGTTCCACGGGGTCCCCAATTTCTTCTGGTAGCATACCATCAACGATTTCTCCAGGAAGCATGCCATCTACCATTTCTTCACTTCCTATTGTGACGAAGGCATCTTTGAGACCAATCACAATAAACCCGTCGATATTAATTGTGATTTCGACAGTCGGTGCAGGTCCGAAATCCGGTGGGAATGGTAATCCACCTAATGGTGGAAAACCTTCAGGCAGTATTAACTCTGGTGGCATTTCACCATCTTCAGGCATCTCACCATCTTCAGGCATCTCACCGTCTTCAGGTGCTTCACCATCTTCAGGCATCTCACCGTCTTCAGGTGCTTCATCGTCTTCAGGCATCTCACCATCTTCAGGTGCTTCACCGTCTTCAGGCATTTCACCATCTTCAGGTGCTTCATCGTCTTCAGGCATTTCACCATCTTCAGGTAACGGTAGACCTTCTGGTGGTAAAAGATCTGGTGGTAAAAGATCTGGTGGTAAAAGATCTGGTGGTAACGCGCCTGGCGGCGGTCCCAACGACTCAAGCGTTATTGTGATTAAGCTTGGGTCAATCTGCTCTTCTTCCATCTTTTTGATGAGTTCGTCCAGATTCTCAGGTAGTGGTTTAGGTTCTTCCTCTGGTCCAAAGAAAAAGAAATCGGGTCCAAAGAACGGATTGGGAGGACCGAACGGGTTCTCAGAAGCAACGCTAAGAAGCGCAGGACCAGCAGGGAAATCCTCCGGTACCTCAAGCGTGACCTCTCGCTGGATTGTCCGTTCGTTCCCTGCAGCACTCCAGTGTGGAAGTAGCACGACCGAAACCGTGAGATCTTCGCCAGGGGTGATTCCCTCTTCAGGAACGATAACTTCATGCAGCTCCGCTAACATAATTTGGGGTTTGTCATGGATAGAAATTGACACATCTGTCAACGTAGCTTCCCCCGCGCTGTTCGAGAGCGTATCTGAGAAAGCGTGGATAATCCGATCAACGTTTAGCAGCACATCAATAAACGCAGCCGGAGAGGCACTCCGAAACGATTCTGTGTAAACGGTTTCCGTCTCTTTGAAACGGAGTGTGACAGTCCCGTCCACTGTGGAAGAACTTATTTCCTGACGGATGGAATCCATCGTAAGGGCTGCAACGATTGGTAGGAACAATTCCTGACCATAGGCCACCTTGTGATTTTTTTCCACTACGGGACCGTTACCTGCTTGGTAAGTAACCTTTACCGGAATCATTGATGGGACCGTACCGAGTTCACCCACGATTCCTGGCAGGAGGTCTTTGGTAATTGTTCCGATTGGATTCCCGTAAGCGGATACAGATTTAAAAGATATCGCCAAGCTGGTAACAATACCGTTGGTGACGGCTCTATAGACGGGTAATGCCGATTGACCGCCATAAATCATCGGATGGCCGAACGCTATAAATGTACCGTCGTCGTAAACCTGTGTCACCGTACCGAAACCGATAGAGTTGACGACATCACCTGTCGATACTGCAACACCGATCATATCACCAGCGGCGAGTCTTGTTGTCACCGTTGGCGGTGCTGCCGGTGCATCATTAATATCGGCAAACAATTGGACAAAGTCAAAGTGAGAGCCTTCCAGATGTGATGAAAGTTGTTCAAGTCTGTGCGGTTGTATCCCGGAGATCGTGAGAGGCGTTTTCACAGGCGTATATGCTGCTTGGATACCACCCGGTGCAGCAGCAGCACGTTCCGCATCAAATATCTCACCAAATGTTTGGTGGTTAATTGCGTTTTCCATTGCATCAATGGATGTCGCCAAGAACCGATATGGTGCAGAGGCAAAACTGGTGCCATAAGCGAGCGCGCCCATAATGCGCCCTGGGGGACCGACCGGACTTCCCGACATACCTTGTGAAATACCCCCTATTGACTCAGCGAGTTTATCTGTCAATTCAAATTCGTAGAGTGGGAACCCGAATCCTAAATCTCGAACGCCACGGAACTGTGCCTCAAGCGTAATTCTGTTTGTTCCTTCAAGCACTGTGACGATTTGAACGGGTGTCTTATCCGTTAGTTGTCGCGCTTCGTCCTCATACATATTTTCGAGGACAATATCGCCTAAGAGCGGCGCGCCACTAAATGCTGATGCTTCATCGATTACCGCAGGGTTCTCAACTTGTGTCTGCTCTTCATCAGAAGAACACCCCAAATGACTGAGAAGCACTATGGCAATACCTGCCAGCACAAAAAATTGTTTCATTTTTTATTTCTCTCCTGAATAGAGTTTCCTCTATCTGTTTCTTTTACCATTTCTGAAAGGAAATATCGCATACCCAACTTTTCTGAAGGGGACCGCGGTGGCACAAACTTTCACTGTGAGGCAAGTTTATGCTACATGCACAGCGAAAGGTATTTAATTAGAAATGGTATTCGTTTTTAAGATAGGATTTGCGCAGCGTTCATCGGTTTCCCTGTGAAGGTAAATTGAACTACACGTAAATCCCCCTAAAAGCAAGCGTCGTACCTTAACGACGCTGTTTGTACAGTTAGGTGCAGGCTTGAATCGCATTAATGTGAATGAGCCAGATGGCGTGAATTACCACGCAACCCAGCCACCATCAACTGCGATCGTTTGCCCTGTCACCCAGTTCGCGGCATCTGATGCTAAAAATAGCACCGCGCCGACGACCTCGTCCACCTCACCGACACGTCCCATCGGAATACGGCGGACAACATCTTCATAAAATTCCTTACGTTGCAGAAGAACATCCGCAAGCGGTGTTCGTGTAAATGCTGGTGCGACAGCGTTCACAGTGACATTATGAGGTGCCCATTCAACAGCGAGGCCTTTGGTTAACAACACAACGCCCCCCTTGCTTCCCGAATAGGCAGTACGCAGCGGGCCGCCGACCAATCCCATCGTTGATGATATATTGATAATCTTCCCGTTTTCGCGTGCTATCATCGGTTTCACAAGCGTCTGCGTTAAGAAGAACAAACCTTTGAGGTTGAGATCGTAGATGGCATCCCAATCCTCTTCGGTTAGTTCAAGCGCAGGTTTCGGGCGGTTAGTCCCGGCGTTATTAACGAGCACATCTACTCTGCCCCAAACGTCGATCGCTGCTTGTGCACCTTGAGCGACCTGGGTCAGATCACTAACATCAAACACGACCGGTTCCGCCTCCCCACCGTTGTCGCGAATTTCGTTTGCGACTTCCTCAAGATCAGAGGCGGTGCGGCTATTCAAAACGACTTTCGCGCCCATCTGTGCAGCCGCAAGTGCTATGCCTCTGCCGATCCCTTTACCGGAACCAGTGATTAACATTACCTTATCCTTCAACTCAAATCCTGGAAATGCCATATTTTAGCCTCCAATCGCTAATTTCAGCGTATTTTCTAACAACATCGCACGCGTCATAGGACCGACGCCCCCCGGGACCGGTGTGATAAACCCTGCTACCTCTTTAACTTCCTCAAATTGAACGTCACCGATAGCCCGTCCGTTTACATGATTAATACCGACATCAATGACGATCGCCCCCGGTTTCACCATATCCGCAGTGATGAATCCAGGGCTGCCGATGGCAACGACGAGAATGTCCGCTTTTTGTGCCTCTGCTTTGATATCTGTTGTTCGGGAGTGGCAATAGGTAACCGTTGCATTCCGATTTAACAACATCAATCCTACCGGTTTGCCGACAAGTGGACTTCTACCAATACAGACAGCATGTTTACCCTCAATCTTTTCACCCGTCAATTCAATAAGCCGAATGATACCGGTTGGCGTACACGGTGTCACCCCTTCGCGGTTAATAAGGAGATTCCCTAAATTGACCGGATTTAATCCGTCTGCATCTTTGTGCGGAATGATTGTATCAATAACTGCCGATTTATCTATATGCGCTGGCAGCGGCATTTGCACTAACATCCCGTGGATATCCGGTCGTGCATTCAAGGTTTCAATATGCTCGATGAGGGTTTCTTGGGTGATGTCTGCTGGTAGGCGGTGGACTTCGGAATGAAAATGAACCTTCTCACAATCGCGTTGTTTGTGTTTGATGTAGAGTGTTGATGCCGGATCATCGCCGACTTGCACAACAGCGAGGCCAGGGGTAAATGTAAGTTTTTTGAGTTTTCGTCGGATCTGGCTCCGGACACGCTGCGCAAGGCGGCTGCCATTAAGAAGTTCGGTTGACAAATTCCATTTCCTCCAGATTACGTAGGCTTCTCTGAACTATAGTGGATGGTGTATCGTTAATTGTTCAACCCATCGAAAATAAGTTCAATAATTTAGTATATCACATGCCCTATTTTCATGCATCTTTTTTTCATTTAAAGCTATTTGTTGACGTTTTATCGTAGGTGTTGTATCATTAAAGAAAAAGGTGGGTGAGAAAAAATGATTCATGTAGGTGTGGGACATTCACATGATCTCTCCACTGCGGAAGCAGCGGAACGGGCGACACGCATGGCAATGGGGAACGCTGGTATCGCTAAAGCCGACATCGCCATCGTATTTGCGACTATTAACTATCAAACGGAATATGAACAGTTATATCAAGCGGTTCTCACCAACTCCAGTTGTGAGGAACTCATCGGGTGTACGGGGATGAGCGTCTTAACTTCTGCCGGTGAATTTGAAGAAGACCCGGCTATTGCCGTGATGGTGCTCCGAGGGGAACAACTTTCTGCAGTGTCTTTTGCTGCCCAAGGCACAGCATCCGAAGTAGGTGAACAGATACAGGAAAGTATTCAAACAGAGCTGCGTGATGGTTCGCTGCTGGTGATTTTCCCAGATATTCGCGCTGTGAATCCGGCGGAACTCGTAGCGCATATCGGTGGCGACGGTGCGACGCTCCCTGTTGTCGGTGCTGCGGTTTCAGGAGATGCAGCCGGTGCGGAGATGTATCACTGGCAGGGTACACAAGCAACGGAAGGCGGTGTTACGGGGCTCCTTTTAACGGGAAATTTTAGCACGGAGATTGGTGTCGCGCAAGGCTGTCAACCTGTTGGCAAACCGCGTGAGGTCACAAAAGCCGACGGACACGTCATCTTTGAGTTGGACGGTGAACCCGCATTGGAAAACTTTAAAGGGGCATTACAACTGCTAACGCAGGAGGACATTCGCCGGTCAGGCGGCACGGTTTTCGTCGGGATTGCAATGGATGATACGAACAAAAATCCGACCCGTGGTGATTTTCTAATACGCAATTTGGTTGGTATTAATGAGCAACACGCCGCCATCGCTATATCCGAGGAGGTAAAAGTAGGGCAGTTGGTGCAGTTCCATCTGCGCAACCCGCTTGCAGCTGCTGAAGAGATTCAGGTAATCGTAGCGAAATTGGCTGAGAAAACCCGAGAGCAGCCTCCTGCCTTTGGACTCTACTTTAACTGCTTGGGACGTGGCAAAGGGCTTTATGGCACTGCGAATCACGACATCAGTGTTATCCAAGAAAAGTTTCCCGGATTACCCGTTATCGGATTCTTTGGGAATTCGGAGTTTGCACCCATCGGCGGACGTAACTTCGCACATGCTTATACCGGTGTATTCGTGCTTTGCACAGTGAACTAAATTCAAGGAGTTAAATGATGAACGAAGAACTTTTTATCGCTCAAGAGTTTACACCTGTCAACGGGTTTACATCCGGTATTGAGGGACCCGCCTGTGACACAGCAGGCAACCTATATGCGGTCAACTACGAGAGACAGCACACCATCGGTAAGGTAACACCTGATGGGAATGAAAGCGTTTTCGTTGAACTACCAACGGATAGTATCGGCAATGGCATCCGTTTCAACAGCGAAGGTTTCATGTTTATTGCTGATTATACTAACCACAATGTCCTCAAAGTGGATATGGATACGCGGGAAATCAGCGTCCACGCACACGAACCGACAATGAATCAACCCAACGATCTCGCTATCGGTGCAAACGATATTCTCTATGCGAGCGACCCAAATTGGGGGGCATCTACCGGACAAATCTGGCGCGTGGATACAGACGGAAAGGTGACGCTACTGGAAGCGGACATGGGTACCACAAACGGCATTGAGGTGAGTCCAGATGAAAAGATGCTCTATGTCAATGAATCTGCACAGCGCAACGTCTGGGCTTACGATCTCTCACCAGAAGGAGAAATTAGCAACAAACGGTTGCTGATTCAGTTCCCTGATTTCAATATGGACGGGATGCGGTGCGATATTGAAGGCAATCTCTATATCACTCGGCACGGCAAAGGGACAGTCGCAAAACTTTCACCCGCGGGCGAAGTTTTACTGGAAGTGCCGTTAACAGGGAAGCTCTGCACGAATATCGCTTTCGGGGGTTCAGATGGACGCACCTGCTATGTCACGATGGCAGACCGTGGAAATGTAGAGGTGTTTCGTGCGGATCTACCGGGCAGAAGTTGGCAGCTGTTCCAATAGATACATTTTTCCTATAATAACCCAACTTGCTACCTTTATGATTTTAGACGCACGCACACCGTTTTTCAGTGAAAAGCGGTCATTTTTGCGAAAACTTGGCGTGTTTCCTACCATTTTCGGCGCAAAGAGCCACAGGCTAACAGCCTATGCTACAAAGTGGCAACTTGGGTTATAATACCGAAATCTTGACAACTCGCCTGATTTGTGGTAATATTGTACGTAACTAATTACGATCTCTATGGAGGCAACTTATGAAACAACTATTTCTAATCTTGTTCCTTGTGTCGGTATGCACCACTTTTGCGGCTGCCGATTTGCTCGAAGGGCTTGTCCTGTACATGCCACTTGACGAAGGGAACGGTAAAGCAACCGAAGATTTCTCAGAAAACGGTTTTGAAGGTGAGCTCAACGGCGGCGCAAAATGGGTTGATGGCAAATTTGGGAAAGCACTCGAATTTAGCGCATCCAGCGATTTTGTCGCAATTGAAGACGACGGTGCTTTTCACATTGAAGATGAAATCACACAAGCCTCGTGGATTAATCTCAACCGACTGCCGAGTGCACACGCTATTGTTTTCGGGACCCGGATGGGTGGCGGTGGAAGACACATCGGATTCGGCTACGGGATGAATCCCGCAAACGGCATCAAGGTTTGGACAAACGGTGCCGGTGGTGGGTTCTTAGACATTAACGATAACAAAACGGGTCTGGATACCGGTAAATGGTATTACCTTTCCTATACGCACACGTCGGACAACAAAGGTAAGGTAAAAATTTACGTGGATGGCAAGGTAACGCACGAGCAGGATTCTAATAATCCTGTAGCCCCTGCAGGGGCTACGAGCCAAATTCAGATCGGTACATGGTCTGGTGAAGCCTGGCCCGGTATAGTTGACGAGGTGCGTCTCTGGAACCGTGCCCTCTCTGATGATGAAATGGAACAGAGCATGGAGATGGGGGCTGACGAGTTTTTGGCTGTTAATCCGAAGGACAAACTCGCCACGTCTTGGGGCAAAATTAAGAAACTTCGCTAACTGAATAACGCAAATGAGGCGGCAATTTTTGTCGCCTCTCTCCTTATCGTTAAGTCCTGAAACACTATGGAACAATACGAACCCGTTTTAAAACGGCTCGAAAAAACCGCGAAACAGTATACCAATATCGCGCCCGAAAACGGGCAATTTCTCGCTATTCTTACCCAATCCATTCAGGCACAAAACGTTCTTGAAGTCGGGACAAGTAACGGTTATTCTGCAATCTGGCTCGCCGCAGCCTTGAAAGAGACAGGCGGTAGGCTCATCACGCTGGAGTTTGATCCGGCGCGGGCAGCTGAGGCACAAGCGCACCTTCGGGAAGTCGGATTGGACAGCATCGTTGAGATACGCGTCGGAAACGCACTTGACGAAATCCCGAAATGCAACGCAACCTTTGACTTGGTGTTCCTTGACGCGGAGAAAGAGGAATACCGACGCTATCTGGAATTGGTGTTGCCGAACATCCGTTCGGGGGGTTTAATTGTTGCTGATGATACCATAACGATGCGCGACGAAATGCCGGACTATGTCGAATTCGTCTTTAACACACCAGCACTACATTCTGTTGATATTCCGTTAGACGACGGTATCATTTTGAGTTATAAAACCGGAGATTAACGTATTATTTATCCCTTGACATAAAGAGGACCTTGAAAATTTCTCTCCAATCTAAACTCTCAGACAAATCCACCCGTTTCAGTGAATCCGTCATCCGTGGTATGACGCAGCTTTGTCTGCGCTACAATGCCATTAACCTCTCCCAAGGCACGCCAGCGTATCAACCGCCGCCCGAAGTCAAAGCCGCTGCAATTGAGGCAATCCAAGAAGGATATAATCAGTATAGCATTACATGGGGTGCCCCGTCGTTTCGAGAAGCAATCGCCCAGAAGATGACGACGTTTAACGACATCCCGACAGATCCGAATAAAAACGTTACTGTCACCTGCGGTTCAACTGAAGGCATGCTTTCCTCGCTTCTCGCAATCATCAACGCTGGCGACGAGATTATCATCTTTGAACCCTTTTATGAAAACTACGGGCCGGATACGATCATTTCTGGTGCCAAGCCGATCTATGTCGCATTGCAAGAGACATCAGCACCTGACGGTACCGTCCACTTTGCTTATGATCCTGCCGAACTCCAAAATGCTTTCTCTGCTAACACAAAAGCGATTGTCATAAATACCCCAAACAACCCCCTCGGCAAAGTGTTTACGCTTGACGAACTGCAAGAGATTGCGGACCTCTGCTGTGCGTATGACTGCCTCGCGATTACGGATGAAATCTACGAACACATGATCTACGATGAAAAGCCACATATCAGCATCGGTTCCCTGCCACAGATGCGGGATCGGACGATTACTGTATCAGGCTTGAGCAAGGCGTATTCTATGACAGGATGGCGGTTGGGCTATGTCATCGCACCGGAGATTTTAACCGATGCGATCCGCAAAATGCACGATTTCCTCACCGTCGGCGCGCCGCATCCGCTTCAGCGTGCTGGGGTCGTCGCCCTCAATCTGCCACCAAGTTACCATGAAGATTTGGTAGCGAAATATGATAAGAATCGCAAACGTCTTGTGAATGACCTCACAGAAGCTGGGTTCCTCTGCCATCAACCGGAGGGGGCATATTATATTATGACAGACATTACCGATTTCGGATTCCCCGATGATACAACCTTTGCGCATTGGTTAGTAAAGGAAATTGGGGTCGGTGGTGTCCCCGGTTCCAGTTTCTACAGCCGTTCACATCTCGGCAGGACAAAGTTCAGATTTATGTTTAGCATGGCAGATGACATCCTTGCCGAAGCTGCCGAACGCTTGATGCAGATCAAATCCAAGATTTAAAAGTAGTAGGCACGCTCCGCGTGCCGTTCACAATTTTGATCAGTATTACAGAGACATTGATATGGACATCTCCCTTGAAAATGAAACACTGAATATCTACAGAAAAGAAATTGAGGACCTCCTTCGGCGTGAGGAGAAGTATAGTACCTTAGGTCCCGCTGAACTTGAAGCGATTGTGAACGCGTTTGAATTCACGCTAAAAAACGGACGCGAAAAGGTCAGAGCCCAAATGCTTTATGATCTTATCCACGAGAAAAGGGGCAACTAATATGCTGCTCGAGCGGATACGCCTGAAGACTTTCGGCTGCTTCCAAGAGCAGGATTTTGATCTTCATGACGGTATCAACCTCATCTTTGGTCCCAATTTCAGTGGGAAAAGCACGCTTGTCAATGCTATTTTTTTTACACTGACTGGGAAACCGATTGTGCCGCGCGTTGATGCCTCAGCGATAAAGAACGCTAAAGCCTATAGCGGTACAGCCGGACTCCAATTCATCGCAAATAGTGAACGTTATCAACTCTACCGCGCAACGGGGAGACGGACGCTGCTGCGTTCTGAAAAGAATGGCGCATGGCACGTACTTTTCGATGATAAGCGTATTAGACCAACGGAAGCGATGTTGCAGGAGCGATTTGGAATCATGCACGAGCAACTCGCGCTCACGACCTTCCTCAGGGAGGGTGAGATTTTTGAATTTCTTGCACGTCAATCTGCCACGCGACGCGATATTCTCCATACACTCCTCGGTATTGATAGGTTAATAGAGGTCCGACAGCGGTTCATTGACACGCGGCGCATCGCTAAACGTGAGCAGGGCAGAATCCGCGCACATCAGAATAGCCTACGATTCAACGCACAGAATGTGAATGAGGCTGAGATCGCAAAGATTGAAGCAAAGTTGAAAGACTTGGAAACCGCTTATGGTGCCGAGACCGGTGATTCGGCACTCATCGCGGAGTGGGTGCAGCATCAGATCCGTTTACAGAAACAGTTGACGACCCTCAAACATCAGCAAGATGAAGCCTTGAGCGGTTTTAACGATATCGCACATCTCCGAGAGATGATGACGGCAATCGAAACTGCGATTCAAGAAGCCGCTGGATTGGAAGCGAAACGGGATGAGTTGATGCAACAGACCGGTCGCCTTGAATCTGAAATCGCAGCGTTGGCAAACGTGTGCAACACGCTCCGAACACTCATTGAGAGTGACGAACAGCACTGTCCGACCTGTTATCAGCAGGTTGAACGAGAAGTCGTGCAACGGATTATTGATGAAAAAGCGGAAGAGAAATCGCAACGCACTGCTGAGTTGGAAACACACAAACAATCGTTAGAGACGGAAACTGAGAATCTAAAGAGTCGGCGTGAACTTGAACAACGCCTCCAGACTTTGCAAGCACTTTCAACGCAATTTCAACAACGCGCGGAGGGCATTGATAAGATTCAGACTGAACTTGACGCGCTGACATTGCGGTTGAATGAGAGGGGTGTCCAACAGAGTGAACAGATACCTTCGGATACCCTCGCAACGGTTGACAAATCACAATTGAAATCCCAAATTGATAACGAGCGTGAACGACTCGGCAAGCTCAAACAGGAGGAAGCCGTCCGTTTAGATAGACTCGGTGCCCTCCAACGCGTCAACAGAGACGCGGCGAAGGTTGAAAAGACCCTCCTGAGTTTAGAACTCGCCTGCACTGGCATTGACAAGACCATTGAGGCACTCCAACGGCAAATCCTTAAGCCTGCTGAAGACGAACTGCATCACTGGCTCGACAAGATGCAACTCTTTTCTGGTTCTCGCGGGAGCGGGGGACAAACGCGCGTTGACTTGCAGCGCGAGCACCTCCTGCCTTCGCTCAATATAGATGGTACAGATCGGAGTTTGATGTTGCTCAGTGGTAGCGAGAAGATGTTCCTATACCTCTGTTTCAAAGTTGCCCTCGCCAAAGTTTTGGGTAACCCCGGTTTCTTCGTATTTGATGATCCTACCCTTCATTTAGATGGTGAACGAAAGGCGTTAATGGTAGATTTTATCTGTCAACTTGCCGAAGAACACCAAGTCGTTGTAGCGAGTTACGATGAGGATGTGCGTTTGGGACTTGAAGGCGCGCATCTGATTGAGATGCGGCGAGAATCTTAAAAGAATATTAAAAATCCAAAACGAAGAACAATGAAAACACTATATCTCACGATTACACTATTCATTTTTCTCATACTCGCGTTTTTGCCAAACGGTTTTGCCCAAGACGCACCGCCCGAATACGTGGTACGGCTCATATACTTTATCCCGAATGACCGCCAACCTGATCCAAAGATAAACGCAAAACTGGATGTGTTGATAAAAGATGCCCAGCAATTTTACGCTGACCAGATGGAGGCACACGGGTTCAACAGAAAAACTTTTAAATTTGAGGCAGATGAAAACGGGAATGCTCTTGTACATCATGTTAACGGACAATACGACGACGCATATTATCAGAATCCTGCTATTGGATCCGGAATTGTCTGGAGCGAAATTGTAGAACAGTTTGATATTTCAAAGAATATCTATTTTCTTGTACTAGATAGCAGTAACCAGTACCTTGATGGCACTACTAATGAGCATAGTGAAAATGTGATATTGGGTTACGGGGGCGGAAATAGTCGTAGTGGAACGGTACTTATTCCTGCCGCCAACTTCCACGCCGCTATCCATGAGCTTGGGCATGCCTTTGGATTGCAGCATGATAGCCGCGTCTATGCTAAACGGATTTATACCAGACTAGCACCAGCCAGAGATTGGATGATTACGTCTTTTTGTGCTGCCGAATGGCTGGATGTTCATCGCTACTTTAACCCGAGTCAAGAGCCTATCAATGAAAACACAAGCGTCCAAATGCTTACACCAAGCCTTGCAGCACCACCGCATGCTATCCGGCTGCAATTCGAGGTGACCGACCCTGATGGACTCCACCAAGCACAGTTGTTTAGACCATTCGGTGATTATCCAAGTGTAATCGCTTGTAAGCAGTTAGATGGTCAAAGGGCTACTATTAAATTTGTAACTACCGACTTGATAGATGGTAATACCGTAGCACTGCGAGTTATGGATGTGAATGGAAACTTTACAGGGCATTCATTTCCTATTAACATTACCGATTTGTTACCGCAACCCGAAGAAATTCTTTTCCCCGACCCCAATTTAGCATCAGCAGTACGAGAAGCCCTTGGCTTGTCTCCCAGTGATATCATCACCCAAATAGATATGCTAAGGTTAACACACTTTGGTGTCCCTGAACGTCAAATAACAAACCTTACAGGTCTTGAACATGCAATACGTCTACGTTGGTTAGCATTAGGACGCAATCAAATCCACGATATAACGCCGCTTTCAACAATGAAAGAATTAAAGCAGTTATATCTCAGAGAAAATAAAATCAGTCATATCCAGTCAGTTACGGAGTTGACACAATTAGAGGAGTTACACATTAGTGAAAATTTAATCAGGGACATTACACCCCTTGAAGTATTGAGCGAGTTAATATCATTAGTCGTTCGGGATAATCCAGTCAGGAACATAACATCTCTCGCAGCTTTGACAAATTTGGAATACTTAGATCTTACAAACATTCAAATTAGTGATATAAGTCCGCTCGCGGGCTTGGGCCATCTTGAACATCTAAGGGTTAATAAAATTCCAGTCACGGATATAACACCTCTCGCAGCTTTGACACAATTGAAAACCTTAAATATGCATGAAAACAGGCTTAGCGATGTCCGTCCACTCGCAGAACTAAAGAAATTACAAGGGTTAGGCATTGTACATAATCAAATTAGTGATATAGATCCTCTCGCAGAGCTGAGGCAACTACAATCGTTAGATCTCAGGCTGAATCAAATTGATGATATAAGTCCGCTTGCCGAGCTAGAGCATTTACAATCGTTAGATATCTCAAAAAATCAAATTAGTGATATAAGTCCACTCACAGAACTGAAGAAATTACAATTATTAGGACTTGCGGAAAATCAAATTGGCGATATAAGTCCACTCACGGGGTTGAAAGATTTACACTGGTTAGGACTTGTGCAGAATCAAATTAGTGATATAAGTCCACTCACAGAACTGAAGAAATTACGAATGTTAGCACTCGGGATTAATCGAATTAGTGATGTCCGTCCTCTCACAGGATTAATAAATCTTGAATTTTTAAACCTTATGGCAAACCCGATTAAGAACCGTGACCCGCTCTTCGCCTTATTAAGAAAAAATCCTAGGGTCAAAATATTTCTCAAAAACATCAATGAGCCATTACCTGTTACCTTATCCTATTTCCAGGCAGAACGCACAGAGGCTGGCGTTATTCTCAAATGGACGACCGAATCAGAATTAGACAATGCCGGGTTCAACATTTTGCGCAGTGAAACAAAGAACGGCGAATTCAAGATTGTCAACCGTAAATTAATTCAAGGCGCAGGCACAACAAGTGAAAGACAAACCTACACATGGACGGATACCACTGCTAAACCAAATGTCGTCTATTACTACCAAATAGAGGACATCTCACATGCAGGCGTTCGTGAGCAGTTAGCGACAGTTCGTATGAGGGGATACGTGTCCGCAGCCGGTAAGCTGACGACGAAGTGGGGCGATTTGAAACTGCAGGAATAATTATTCTACTTCCGCTGTGCTTGGGCAGCGATGTCCGGTGCGGAAATGAAAACGGAAAAGGCTTGACACAGCCAAAAAAAAAATACGATAATATTCTTGTTGATACTGCAATATTCCAATGTAGGCATCTTTTCAACTTGTTCTATGCCAAGAACCCGCACATGCAGGAGTGGTCTCTACGACCACGCCACAAGGTCAGCAAAACACGCGAAAAAATGAATCAAGAAAAGTTTGAATAACTCTTGTTAGATCAATTCTCGAAGATTAATGACCGGATGTCGTCTATTGAAAATAGACTCTCACCGCTTGAGCAAGGCATGGCATGGGGCCGCGGGAAGCTTGAAGGACGGGGCGAATGCTGGACGGATATAAAATCTTGGATGGCTATCGTCGTCGCGATTGCTGCCGTTATTTTTGCGTGGTTGAAATAATGGAAAACGAACCCTCTAAAACTGCTGAAGATAAATGTCTCCGTTGTCTTCCTGCGTGTTGCTCCAGACGACCATCCATTTTCCATTTTCAACAGATACGACAAACGGAGGATAGTGTTCCCCTTGGCTTGTAGAGATGGCCACGCCGTCTTTATCCCACAACAGTTTACCTTCTAAATCAATGAGTTGTCCGTAGATAGCGTTGCTGCTCTCCTCGCCGAAGTCTTCTCGATAATCCAACCATGCTACAAAAAATTGTCCGTTCTCGGTTTTAACGATAGACGGCTTGTCCTGATGTCCACCCGCAGTGCAAAGGGCGATACCCTCTGGCTCCCAGACCGGTGTGCCATCTGCGCGGACGCGTTGCATATAGAGGTCAGAATAGATATCGCGCTCATCTCTCCAGACGACGATGAACCCACCGTTACCATCACCGATAGTTGAGGCGTGTTTCTGGATACCTTCGGTTGTGCAGATAGGAACACCTGTCTCCTGCCACAATTTCTTGCGGTCAGCAGAAACTCGCTGTGCGTAGAGTTGATCGTTGATAAAATTTTCGTACACCTGCCATAAGACGATAATGCCCCCTTCACCATCGGGGATGACACGGGGTTCCCCTTGCATGCCGTCTGTTGGAGAGATGAGAAGCGGTGCATCCCATAACGGCTTCGCCTCTAAACTCAGCCGATACGCCATAATATGCCACGTGTCATAACCGATAACGTCCCACCAAACGACATAGAATCCGCCCATGTCATCGGCAACCAGAATAGGATCGCTCTGTAGAGATTCCGACGGAAAAACAGGGATGCCGTCAGGTTCCCACATCGGTTCGCCTGCAGCAGTGATCCGTTGGATATAGAGGTCTTGAAATTCAGAGCTCCGACGTTCATCTTCCCAGACGCAGATAGCACCACCTTCGCCATCGCTCATAATTGTCTGCGTGGATTGATCCGCCGTATTTACACAGACAGGAACCCCATCTGTTTGCCACAGAATCTCGCCATTGAGATTAATGGCTTGGGCATAGATATCCCAATTGCTTCTGTCGCGTCTGTCGTTCCATAGAACAATTGCGTGTCTATCGTGTCGAACCATCCGTAACCGACGTTGATTTCTATCTGCCTTGCATATCGCTACACCATTTTCTGCCCAACGCGTTTTTCCTGTGCTATCAACGCGCTGCGCGTAAACATCCCAATCCTTACCGGTTCGGTAATCTTCCCACATAACCACGACCCCACCGTCACCATCGTCTACAACCCACGGGAGGAATTGTCCATCTACAGCAGTCGAAACAGGAATCTCAGCCGATGCCGTTCTGAATAGGACGCAAGCACTCGAAAGTGGGATAAATATTGATGCTATCAATAGCCGACTCAATCGGAAAAAAGTGTTTTGGGAGTCCATAAGTTGACCAATGTTCCTTTTGTATAGAGATCAAGTGTTTCCCAACTTTGAATAGGAAGTTCAATGTGTGCAAGTGCCGCTGTCGGCATCCGTTTTATTTCTCCAGTCAGGTGACTCACAAGTTGTTCCATTGTTGGGTTATGTCCGACTACCATGACGCGTTGATGTTTGTCCGACACTGCTTGTAGTGTTTCAAAGTAGACCCCGGTAACAGTATCATAAAACGCGTCCAACTTTTTCACTTTCCGCGTGTAACCGCACGATTTTGCCACTTTATTGGCTGTTTTTCGCGCCCGCTTTGCCGATGAGGTGAGAATCCGGTCAGGAATCAATCCTTTTTGACGCAGGTATTTCCCCATGCGTGGTGCATCTCGTTTGCCGCGTGCATTGAGCGGTCGATTATAGTCAGAGAGTTCAGGGTAGTTCCAACTGGATTTTGCGTGTCGCATGATGAGAAGGGTTTTCATTGTTGCTCCTTATACGATTTTATCTGTTTTTTACATCGTATCACAATTGCGCCCAGATGTCAATTGTGGACACAGGACGGTCCAGGATCATTTAGTTTTAAGAAATTATCCGATTTCGTATCTTCTTTTAAAGATCCGGTGCGGTTAGAAACACGCACCTACCGGGTCTAGGGGTCCAAAATCAGACTAAAAAAAGGAAACTAAATAGCCCTGCAGGACGGTCCAGAACCATTCAATTCTCACGAAACCCCTTGTCAGTGGAAACCTTATAAGTCCGTTTGTGCGCCAGAATTATTCTGAAAACCGAATTCTGATTGCTGATGGTTGACCACTGACTGCCTCTAAAAAAATTTTGTCTTGCATTCTCAAGGCTTTTGTGATAATATTTAATGAGAACCTGTCAACGTATTTGTGGATATATCCGTTACAGAGTTCAAACATAAACTCTGGAGGATATAGAAACATGTTATCCAAAATCAACAAGATTCTCACGCTGCTCTTAGTCGCGCTAATATTTGGTGGTATCAGTGGATGTTATATTGATGCCAGTGACGATAGAGATAATGAACCGCCGGCTGTGCCACGCGGCGTCAGGACTATCACAGGCGACGAACAGGTTATCATTGAGTGGTACCCTAACGGTGAATATGACTTAGCAGGCTATGAGGTGTGGCGCGGGCGAGACGGCACCAATTTTGATAGCCTGGCAGACGTATCAGAAAGCACAACCCGTTATGTAGATAGAACTGTCCGAAACGGGGAAACCTACTATTACGCCGTCTCCGCTTATGACATTCACGAAAATGAAAGTGAACTCAGCCCCGAGGACGCTTGGGATACGCCGCGCCCAGAAGGACGAAATGTCACGCTTGATGATTATAATATTTTCCCAGAAAGAAGTGGTTTTGATTTCTCGCGACCGGAAAAGGGGAGTCTGCATTGGGACACCGCTGCAACGGATGTCTATTTTGCGTTTGATGCTGAACGCAACGCTACTTACCTCTACTCTGACAATGGAACGTTCATGCAAGATTTGGGGTACCACGAAAACCTTGATGCCGTAGATATAGTACCGAAAGATGGATATGTAGAGTTATTTGTTGAACTCATTGAGGGGCATGTCTATGCCATCAATACACCAGATAATAACTTTGCAAAGATTCACGTGCGTGAACTTTATGAGGATGCAGTCGTTTTCGATTGGGCATACCAGACCGATCCAGGAAATATACAATTGGCACCCTCTCTCAAACGTCCGTGATAAGGAGTGGACCTTATGAGAAAAGATGGAGGGGCGACATTGCTGTTGCCTCTATCATACATATTTTTTACATTCTTACTCTTTCTCAGCATTGGAATTGTCAGCGCAACCGCCGAAACTTCATCGGTTGCAACGGACACCGCTGCGGATACACAATCCGACACTGAGAACCAGAAACCTCTTCTACCGTTTGTGCCGGGTTATATGGACGCACCTGAAACGGAACCGGATTATTCACTGTTTCGGTCGCATCCAGAGCGGTACTACCCTGAACTTGATCTTCAAAAAGCGCGACGGCTATCCGCTTTTATGCCCGGATTGGGACAGGCTTATGCTGGTAATTACACAAAAGCGACACTGTTCCTAACCGTCGAGTTAGGCACTTTCGCGCTTGCTGGATATAACATCGCTCGCGCCCTGCATTACAACGAACAAAGCGTATTTGAGACTGGATTCCAAGACGATCGGACTGACAGATTTTTAACACATGAACAAGGGCAGGCTCGCATGAGAAATCATGTGTTTTTCAGCGGTATTTTCCTCGCAACAGGCATCGGGATCCACATCTGGAATATCCTTGATGCCCCTAAGACCGCTGAAGCGTATAATAATCGAAGATTTTCGCTTCAGGTGCAACAAACAGGTAATGGTCTTCAATCTCTGGTTTTCACCCATAGATTCTAAAACTGTCGTAGAAGACGTATTATTTCAACGCCAATTGCGAGGACAAAAATGTGCGTTATGCAAAATATCTCATCTTTGCACTGCTCTTCGTCGGGAACATCGCCTTAAGCGGTAATTCCGTGTTTCTTGTTGGGGAAGGGAACATCATCCCGAACCCGCTACGTGTCGGCGAAAAGTTAACCTATAGTATCAGTTGGAAAAGATTACCAGCCGGAGAACGGACAGACTGGATTGTCAAAGAAGAAGCACTGAAGGGTGGAGATGTATATCGTATCCAATCGAAAATGAAAACCCGCGCCCTTTTCAGACCCTATAAATTCCGAAGCGAGCAGGAAACGCACTTTAATCCGACAACACTTTCACCTGTCCGTTTCCAGAACCATGTACAGGATCGAAAACATCTTATTACAGTCAAAATTGATTTCCGTGATGGTGAGGCGGACTATGAAAGAGTCTCGCGTCCAAAACGAGAGGCACCACAAAAGCGCGAGGCAAAGGTACTGGAAATACCGCCCGGCACCCAAGATGAACTCTCGCTTATCTACTTTCTACGTTCTAAGCAACTTGTGCTCGGCGAAACCTATTTCTTCCCGCTGCTCGTTAAAGGAAAGGTACTGAAAGCCACACTCACTGTTGAACGCAAAGCGTTCGTTAAAAATAAAAAATTGGGCAATGTTAGAACAATTGTGTTACGAACATCAGAAGGCGGTCGCTTCTGGATTACAGATGATGAACGACGGTTACCTGTCAAAATTGAGACAGAAAGCAAAATAGGCGCGATAAAAGCCACTTTAACGGATGTTGAGTTGGCGGATTAGGACTTAAAACAAACATCTTGTACCCGCGATACCGCCGGTGACTTGTCAAGGAAATTGTAGTGATAGAACTTTTACGTGAAACAGAAAATTACCAAACGTTGGTGGCGCGCCTCAAAGATGGCAAGAAACTCCCTTGGCTTAGAGGATTGGCAAACGCATCGACTGCGTATCTCCTTGCAACGCTCATTGACGATTTCCCGAAGAAATCTTTTTTAATTCTCCTTCCTTCACAACGTGAAGCCGAACAGGTGATGGCGGAAATCTGTACATACCGGGCGTATCCGACTTTAGAAACGACACCCACCCCGACTCCAGAATCTGGTATTCATTTTTTCCCGAGTTGGCACCGCAAAATTTTTGATGGCATCGCGCCTCCTAAAAACATCGTCACAGACCGGATGCGGTGTCTCGAACGCCTGTTGCAGAAAGAACGGAGCATTGTCGTAACCACAAGCCAAGCGATGCTTTACAAACTTCCGCCTCGACAGCATTTTGCCGACGCTTGTCGTGTCCTTAATCTTGGGGACGAGATAGATCCCGACGATGTCGCAGCAATGCTTATGCGCGGCGGATACCAGAGCGTTGAACTCGTGGAGGTCAAAGGCGAGTTTGCACGCAGAGGAGACATCCTTGATGTTTATCCGCTTACAACCGATACCCCGGTCCGAATTGAATTTTTCGGGGATGAAATTGATACCATCCGCACCTTCGACCCGATATCGCAACGTTCAACGGCATCGATTCAATCGGTGAGCCTGACCCCGCTGCGAGAAGTGCTTTCCGAGGATATATCCGTTGAACATTGGCGCGCCCAAACGGATTCGCTCATTCAGGCACAACCCACACCGCAACTGATAAATGCTGTCCGGGAAGTAACACAGCACTTGACAAAAGCAACATCTCAATATCCGCTTCAAGACTGTCCTCTCAATGATGCAATAGAGGCGTTTTTACCGATGCTTGTCCCAGAAACCGAATTGCTGACGGACTATCTGGCCGATGATACAATTGTCTGTTTGATAGAACCACAGTGGCAACAGCGCGAAGCCTCACAAATGCACGAACGGACACAGGAATTGTATGAAAAGAAGATTGATAAATCCAGCCTCATGGTACCACCGGATACGCTCTTAGCCGCCGTTGAAACGCTTAGCACGCAATTAGAGAGGTATCCCGTCATCTCATCATCTTTGGCACCACCGCGTGAAGTTACCGAGAGTCAATTGGCACCCCTGCATTTTGAGATGAAACCGCTCGCCCTCCCATCTGGCAACTATCAAACGATTATCAATCAGGTTAAGACATGGGTAGTTGCGGGGAGACGGATACATCTTTTTTGCGAAACGCCGCAGCAGTTAAAACGCGTAACTGAGATCTTAGCCGAGCGTGACTTATTTCCACCAGATATTGACATCAGTGTCGGGGCAATCAGTGAGGGATTTCTCAACGAAGCGTTAGATCTCATGGTTATTTCTGAAGACGAGCTCTTCGGAAATCGCCAACACCGTCCCATTCGACGCCGTCCGCCTACAGATGGCACACCGATTCTTAGTCTGATTGATCTAAAAGTCGGAGATTATGTTGTCCACGTTTCCCACGGTATTGCTATCTATGACGGGATACGCCGGTTGGCAATTGATGGCAAATCACAAGATTTTCTAATTCTTAAATACAGTGATAGCAATATCCTCTATGTGCCTACCTACCAAGTGGACCTCGTTCAGAAATATATTGGGAGCAAAGACAACGCGCATAAACCTCGCGTGGATCGGCTCGGTGGAACAGCATGGCATCGACGAAAGGGGCGAGTTAAAGAATCGATTGAACAGATGGCGGATGAATTGCTCAACTTATACGCACTTCGGCAAGCTCGAAAAGGGTACAGTTTTCCCGCTGAGGTGCCGTGGCAAACCGAATTTGAGGCGCTCTTCCCCTATCAGGAGACCGATGACCAACTTCAGGCGATTGAGGACGTTAAAGCTGATATGGAAGATGAGCGCCCGATGGATAGGCTTGTCTGTGGAGACGTTGGATATGGAAAGACAGAGGTCGCCTTACGCGCTGCTTTCAAAGCCGTTATGGCAGAAAAACAGGCAGCAATTCTCGTGCCAACAACAATTCTTGCACTGCAACACTATGACACCTTTGAGAAACGGTTTCAGTCTTTTCCTATCAATATTGAGATGCTAAACCGGTTTCGCACACCGAAAGAGATGAAACAGATTAAGGAAAAATTGGCGGCAGGCACTGTTGATGTTGTTATTGGGACACATAGCCTACTCTCCAAGACAGTAAAATTTCAAAATCTTGGGCTTCTCATCGTTGATGAAGAGCATCGCTTTGGTGTTAAGCATAAGGAGAAAATCAAACAATTTAAAGAGACTATTGATGTGCTTACACTGACAGCGACACCGATCCCGCGGACACTCCACATGTCGCTTGTCGGCATCCGGGATTTCAGTGTCATCAATACGCCACCAGCAGATCGATTGCCGATTCAGACGTATGTGATGCCTTACGATAGGGAGGTCATTCGAGAAGCGATCACAACAGAATTAGCACGTGACGGTCAGGTCTTTTTCGTCCATAACCGTGTTCAAGATATTCAGAATATTGCCATAACGCTTCAGGAACTCGTGCCGGATGCACGTATTGCAGTCGCACACGGGCAGATGCCAGAACGTGAATTAGAATCTGTTATGCTTGAGTTTGTCCGCCACAAACACGATATACTCGTTTGTACAATGATTATTGAATCAGGACTGGATATCCCGAACGTTAACACGATCTTGATTAATCGGGCGGATGCGCTCGGTTTAGCGCAACTCTATCAGTTACGTGGTCGCGTCGGACGTGCCGATGCTCAGGCTTATGGGTATCTATTCTATCCACGGGAGCGATCCATTACTGAAGGCGCGCAAAAACGGCTTCGCGTTATTGAGGAATTCACTGACCTCGGTTCAGGTTTTAAGATTGCCCTCCGGGATTTGGAAATTCGCGGCACCGGAAATATACTCGGTGCTGAGCAACATGGACATATCGTCACTGTTGGTTATGAGCTTTATTGTAAACTTCTTGAAGAAGCAGTGATGGCTCTAAAAGGTGAGAAGGTTGAGGAGACACTGGAAACACGAATTAGTCTACCCATAGAAGCCTATCTGCCCGATGATTATGTCCCTGATAGCCGTCAAAAGGTCTCCATCTACAAAAAAATTGCAGGTTTGAAAGACGACGCTGCTTTGAAAGAACTCCGCGCGGAACTTCAGGACCGCTATGGTGCAATCCCTGAACCCGCTGAGATGTTACTTGAAATCGCCAGTGTAAAGCAATTTAGCCAAAACCTCGGCATTACCGCGATCGTCGCGGGGAAAGAGCAGGTAAAGGTCACTTTTAACGAACAAAAACCGAGAATTAATGTGAAGAAATTCATTGAAATAATCCACCAAAATAGCAACCTTCAGTTGCAACCACCGGCACAACTCAAGATTCAGATGCCGGGGATGACTGGAGTGAATATGTTAACCGAATTACAACGAACACTTAAGGTGTTTGTTGACATGTAATAGTTTCTTTGTAGGAGGGGTTTGTAACCCCGATTTTGGAACATGATACCTCATGGAAAAAATTGCGTAAATCCTAAATTTGTCAGATTATGACGAAAGGAAATTTTAGCACATGAAAAGAACGATTACTATTTTTGTAGTTGTCGCCATGACCTGCCTATTGACTTGGAAGTTCGTCCAATCGGATAGTCATGAGGAGCCAGCTCCCGTTATGGACGAGAGCCAGGTGATTGTGGCAGCGTACAAGTGGAACGGCGACACACACCAAATTTCGTTGGCGGACCTGAACGCCGCTATCGCAGAACTTCCTATTTACCGCCAACAGAACTATGAGAGTCGAGCCGATAAAGCCGAATATCTTGGAGAGTTGATAGAGGAACGGCTCAAAATCCTCCGGGCGACTGACGAGGGGTTTGATAAACTCTCAGAACACGTCAAGAAACTCGAAGACTACACGCACCAACTCATGGTTGAAAAATTAACCGAGATGGAAGTTGATGCCAAGGTGGTCTATACGACTGACGACCTTATGGCATATTATCAGGAAAATCTCGGTGAGTACGTTGAGGAAGCAAAAGTTCGCGCAACCTGCATCACGCTTGATGATGAGGACCTCGCCAACGAGACGCTTGATGCTATTAAAGCAGGAAAAGACATCGTTGATATGGCGAAAGAACTCGCTGAAGCAGGGAAATTCGCCAACGGACCCGGTGTTAACGAAGATGATCCGGGTAATACCAACTTCTTCACAAAAGCTGCTTCAGCGCGCTGGTCGGAATTCATTGAGGCTGTTTTCGCGCAAGAAGTCGGCGAAATGACAGATGCAGTCTTTGAAACTGATGTCAACGACGAAACCTTTTACCTTATCTTCCGTAAAGAGGAGCATCAACCCGAACGCCAGCAGGAATTTGACGAGGTCAAAAGCAACGTCGAAAGAACGATTGAGCGTACAAAGAAACGCGAGCGTATCAATGCATGGGTCAACGAGATTTCTGAAAAAGGTAAGTTGAAAACCTATCCTGAGAATATTCCAACGCCACCGCAACCCGAAGAAGCGGAGACCGAGGAGTCAGAACAGTAGCAATTAGCCATCAGTCATCAGTCATCAGCAGTCAGTGAAGTCGTAAGTCTGTAACAATAGATCCTATCTTGCGTACTCGTAGGACGCTGTAAATTGTTACAGAGAACCCTTTTTGCTGATTGCTAATGGTTTCCGATGGTTGATAGCGATAAGAAAAGGAGTTTAGAATTGAAAATGCTCACAAGAATTACCCAATCCATGGGTAGAATAGATTGCCAGCTTCGACTGCCGGTCGTCCCTTTACTTTTACTCGGGATTCTTGCTACACATCCCGTCTTTTATAGTTGGGGCGACGGAACAGTTATTGCTGAATTTGAGTGGAACGGTAAACAGCGCATCACCCTTGAGGAAATGATGCAGGAGATTAGCGAACTGCCAGAATACAAACAGCGGCAGTATGCGGACAAAGAGGGGTTGGAGACTTACATGCTCCTTATGGCGGAGAGCCGCTTAATTCTCAATCTCGCTCGCGACCATAAGCTCAACGAAGACCCGGAAATTCTCAAGAAGGTTCAGGACTATCTTCACGAGTTGATGGTTAAGAGAATTACCACCCAAGAAGTTGACGATAAGCTCACCTTGTCTGACGCTGATTATATGGCGTACTATGAAGCGCACAAAGCGGAATACGTCCGTCCGGCGCAAGTCAAGCTTTTGTGTATCACCCTCATAAATAAGGAACGGGCTGATGAAGTTTCCGCAGAAATCAAAGGCGGTAAAGACATTGCCGAGGCCGCACAAGAACTCTCTGACCGAGGCGAACTCGTCGGGCCTGGCGCGAATGCATCCTCTCCTGGTGATACCGACTACTTCAGTCGTGATTCTTATCCGTCGGGAACCGAACCTTTCTTAGATGCAGCGTTCTCTGCAGAGATCGGTCAAGTCCACGATGACGTTATTGCAGTCGAAGTCCAAGGTCAGAAATACTTCATGATGTTCCGTAAGGATGAGGCTCGCGATGAATACCAAAAACCCTTTGAGGACGAGGATGTCCACAAGAGTGTGGTGAGAAAGGCTGACCGTGAAAAGCGCGAAGCCCTTATGACGGAATGGGTCAGCAAACTCCGCGAACGTGCCGAGGTCAAAACCTATATTGACCGGATTCCAGAGGCAGCACCCGAAGAACCGGCTGCAGAATCGGAATCAGAGGAATCACCCGCGGCGACAGAACCAGAAGAATAGTTGTCAGTTGTCAGTTCGGTTTTCTCTCACTGCGAGGCATGAAAAACCTTTCAGTTGTCAGTAGTTGTCAGTTGTCAGTTGTTAGTTACAAGAGGGATATGGTTTAATCAGAACCCTCTTAACTGATAACTGACAACTGAATACCTCTATAAAGGAGCAGGTACATGCTGTACAAAAAAGGTGTCTATCTTACGTTGATCGTTTTTCTTATCAGCGGTGGTATCTCAAGCGTTTATGCTCGTACATTTGATAGAATTGTCGCTTATGTCAACGACGACATTGTCACCAAACGCGAGCTTGATGTCTTAGTGAACCAACGTGCCATGGAACTCCAGCAAGTTTATCGCTTTAGTGAGCGCGAAGCACTCAATGAGGCTGAACGACAACGCTCCGAATTGTTGGACAGACTTATCCGGCAAATGCTACTTTTGGAAGCAGCGTTGACATTAAGGATTACTGTCGGTGATACAGAGGTTGAGCAGTACATCAAAGACTTTAAAGACAAATACCAAATCGAGACCGACGCGGAATTTGAGAGACAGCTGAACCGAGAGGGGATGACACTCGCGGCATTTCGTGAACAATCAGAGCGGAACCTCAAAACAGAGAAACTCGTTATGGGTAGAATTGTCCCCAGGCTACAGATACGCGACAGCGAAATCCAAGAATTCTTTGAAGAGAATCGGGACCAATTATCAACCAAAACAGACAAAGTCCATTTAAGACACATTTTTATCGCCTTTAAACCCAACCAAGCCGATCGCGATGCCGCTTATGAAAACGTGAAAAAAGCACTGAATGAAATCGAAACAGGAAAAGCGACGTTTGAGGAGGTAGCACAACGTAATGATACCTCTCAGCAGGCAGGCAGTCTCGTAAAAGCGTCTACCGAAGAGCTCAGTGAATTTCCGAAGATATTTCAGGATTCACTCACAAATTTGGCGGTAGGTGCGCTCAGTGAACCTATTGAAGGCGACAGAGGCCTCTATATATTTACCGTTGAAAAGAAAACTGACGAGATGATTGAATTTCGGTATTTCATTGTCCCCTTGGTTGCAAGCCCATCGGCTATACAAGAAACGCGCAAGCGCGCTGACGCAGTTTACGCAAAATTGGAAGCTGGTGAAGATTTTAGTAAACTCGCATTGGCACATTCTGATGATGGTGAAACACGTGAAAACGGTGGAGATCTTGGGATAAGATCCTTATCGGAGCTCAATCCTAAAACGCGAGAAGTCGTTGAACCGCTGGTTTCCGGTGCCTACAGCCAACCCTATGAAACTGAACTTGGACTCCATATCTTCAGAGTTGACGAACGAGATAGTCCCGGTCTGGCTGAAGCGGAGAAGGCACAGATTACCGTAATACTCCGTCAACAGCGATTTCAGGAAGAATGGGACGCATATACTGACAAACTGCTTGAAAACGCCTACATTAAAATTAATCTGAAAGAGTAAGAAACCTGTGAGAAAGAGCGGTTCCGATTTGCCTATCCATCACCAGCATCAATATGCAAACGCAGTGTCCCTTTGTGAAACAAACCCGCCGTCGCGAATACGCACCTTGCTCGTTTTCATGCTGAAGTGTGTGTGCATAGCGGCAGTCGTATTCGTCATTGCATATCTCTTTTCCCCAATGCAATCGGTTATAGCGCAAGACGCACAACCCGCTGAGCCACCTGCTGCTGAGACAGAGCCACCCGATGCCGAAGCGGAAGAGAATGGTTCAGAACAGTTGGATCCTGAGACTGATACCGCCGAAGAAGGCGACGCGCAACCCGCTGAGCCACCTGCTGCTGAGGCAGAGCCACCCGATGCCGAAGCGGAACCGGCACAAGAGGAAGAAGAAGGTGGTTCGGAACGGTTAAATCCGGAAACTGATGTCCCCGAAGAAGGCATGGTCATCGGCGATGGCGACGATATGTCTATCGTTGATAATTTCGTTCAAATTCACGGGAATGCTCTCATCAAATTTGAAGATGTCATCTTGCGGGCGGATAATGTCTGGGCGGATTTCGACGAGAATCTGTTGCGGGCATCAGGGAACGTTCATCTCAAGGTCGGCAATGAAGAGACCTACTCCGATGAACTCATCTTCAATCTTGAAAACAAAAAAGGGATTGCACGCAACGGCTTCACATATAGCGACCCGTGGTACTTCGGCGGGAGTGAAATCTTTAAAATAGAGGAGGATCGCTCCTATATCCGAGGCGCGACGTTGACCACCTGTTCACTGAAACACCCACACTACTATTTCAGCGTCACCGAAGTCATTGTCCGAATGAATCAGGAGTTGATCGCGAAAAACATCGTTTTGCGTATTGGTGGATTTCCGCTCTTCTATTTCCCCGCGATTCGACGTGATCTCCGTAAAGGAAAAGTAGCCAAGATTATCGTCAAAATTGGGACAGATAGTTATCAAGGCCCTTACCTCAGTATTATCCAGCCTATTGCCCGGAAACGGCGTTATGATGGGGCACTGCTTTATGATAGAAGCGCGCGACGCGGACAAGGCTACGGCTTTGAAGGCAAGTATCGATTCTCGGATACAAAGTTCCAAGAAATTTACATCCCGATTCCGCCGGATGTAACCCCTAATCAACGGACCAAGTTACAGGAAAAAGCCCAAGAATTGCAGGACCGGCTTGATGGTGAATATGATCGCTATTGGTTGAAGCAGATTTTTCTGGAATATAAAATTACGGATGCCGATATTGCCCGTGCCAGAGAGCAGGCGGAAGAACTTCTCAAGCAGCTTCAAGAAGAAGACGCAGACTTTGCGGAACTCGCGCAGCGTAGTTCTGACCACTCGGATACCCGTTATGAGGGCGGCGACCTCGGTTTCCTTGCCCTCGGCGAAACCGACGAGGACGGTGAACCGATACTTGATCCCACTTTGGAAGCAGCTGCCTTCACATTACCAGAAGGCGAAATTAGTGCTATCGTCCAAACCGAATCCGCATTTCACATCCTCAAAGCCGATCAGATTGTTGATGTCTATGGTGAACGTGAGGTTAAACTCCGCCGTATTGATATCGCTATTACCGCCAGCGGTGATACAAAGGACGCGCTACGCGTATTAGCGGATGATATGCTCCAACGCGCCCACGAAGGTGAACCCTTTGAACAACTCGTGCAAATATCCTCGGACATGATGGAGAGTCTTTCCGATGATTTTGCTGATGTAGCGCAACCGGCACTCTCCGAAGTTAATGAAGGCAAAGGACTGCCACTAAACGAGATGGAGTCTTCTTGGCAATCCTCTGTTAGACGTTTAGAGAAACCGGGGGATGTTATTGAACGCCGACCTATTACTATGCCTGAAGGTCTCTATATCTTCCAATTAATCAGAAAAGAGGAGACACCTACCTTTGAAGTGATCGCAGCGGAATTTGAGGCGGAATGGGAGACGTTTTACGAAGACGTAATGAATCCTGCACCTGAAGAGACTGAAGAAGGAACTGAAACGGATAAAACACCGCAAGATACTACTGAGGATATTCAGCTACAAGAAACTGATACTGCTCCCACTGACGAGGCTCCTGTTCAAGAGGCTGAGACCACTGGTATGGATGATGGACAGAATGTTGAGCAGAACGAAACGGATGATGGTGATAGCGCACAGAGTGCCGAGCAGAACGAAGTGGAGGTGGACACGCAGGACGGTGCAGTTCCTAATCAAAACGGAACTGATCCTGAAGACTTAATCACCGAAGGAGACACAGGAGAGGACGCAGAAAACTTAACTGCCGAAGGAGACATAGGAGAAGACGCAGAAGAGGACGCAGGAGAGGACGCAGAAGGTGAAGAAGAACTTAAAATCTATCGAAAACACGGATTCCGTGGACGGTGGGAAGACCCGAGTCCGGTAGCCTCGGAAGCACAGAGTTTGTATGCTGGCGACTTGGGGAGACGACCTATTCAAACCAAGAAATCTTTCCGGCTCATCAAAGTCGATAGAAAGCGGACCTATCGCGGCGACTTCTATATCTACGCTAAAGATGTTTATTCTGGACAACGACAGAGTGCCGTCCGAACCGGTAACAACCTAATTGCGCGATGGGCGCATACACATTCCATCTATACGCCATGGGATAACCGTCAAGAAGGTAGAAGGCCGATTAGTTTCACTGGCAGGACGGAACTTCGATCCCAGAGTTATAAGGAAGAATACGAGCTCCCGGCGCAATCTACACTCAACTCTTTTGCAATTCTTACTTATGGGACGGGTTTATCAACCTTTGATCTCGAAGACCTTGATGCAAATGGAAATCTGAAGTTCTCACGAGAGACTATTGGCGATATCACAAGTAGACTGGAAATCCGGCACATCCACGATTTCACGGGTGAAGGTACGAGGTCGTTACAGAAACTTCCTCGATTAACCGTGAATTTTTCACGGATGCGCCTCAGCGCGTTCCCTCTCTTCGAGACGCTCAACGACAGCATGTTAACGGTTGCTGAAAAATTTGAAACAGAGAAACCGTTCCTCTCAATGCTCTCGTTTCCAACGCTTGAAAGCACAAGTGTTGACCTTGATATTGAACTCGGCAACTTCTTTAGGGAGGTTTTTCGGAATAAAGATGGTGAGGAAGAGAGAGATGTATTCCTGAAAACAATGGACCTCGGTTTTGATGTCCGCAAACAATCAACACTTCTGATTACGCCTTTACGAGAGTTGCAGCTGAGCCTTAACCTCAACTCAAATACGGTTTGGCACGACCGAGACCAGGATGAAAACAAGAACATTTTTCGGAGCGTTTTCAGTTTTAACGGATCGGCTACAAATACGCTCTTCCGCATCTACAACGTCGGTTTTGTCCCGGGACTACGGAAATTACGGCACGAGATTCAGTCCTCACTCCGTTACGATTATCAACCTGCTGTTGACAGAGATGAGAACCTCTATCCGTTCGGTCCCAGCACCTATTTCTATGAGCGAAAACGTCTTACCTATAGTTTTAACACAGGTATTGAGATCAAAACTCGGCGGAGCCAATCGCCACATCGGATCCTCTATTTTGATACACGCCTTACCGCGGATTTCACAGAATTTGATCCCTTAGATGAGCGTCAGTTTGAACCTATTGAGAGCGATTTTACAATCGTCCCGCTGCCGAGTCGAAACCTTAACATGACATTCCGTTTTACACACGATCCGAACCCGCATCCAGATGACGGAAAACAGTTCAAGATGGTCGGATTCCGTTCCAACATCCGTTACACCCGACAGTCTTGGAATGTCAGTATCGGGAGTTCTTTTAGCAAGAGACATACCGCAAGACGTGCTTCGCGGTCTATCACGGCTACTGGGCGTTACCGTTTGAGCCGGAACCTCGAATTTAATGCCAGTCTCATCTATTATCCGATTGATGGGCAATTTTATCAACAACGTTTAAGTATGACACGTAACCTACACGATTGGAATCTCCGAATTTCTTGGAGTCGAATCGGTATTAAACGAGAGCCGCCTTACGACAATGTCCGTCAAGACTTCACGTTCCAGGTGAACCTCATCCAAGAACCTGCGGTTTCGATGGGTGTCGGTTATGACGCAACGACGGAAACGTGGGGCATCCGCACATTACCTGCGGGGACACCTTACAACGCATTCGGTGCCGGGAATTCACTCGGTAGGTCTTATTTTTAGTGCTTAATCTACTTGGTAGCTGCAGTTTTGCGGCGTTGAGCGTGTCGCCGAAACTATCAGATTCTGCAAAATGAACCTCGCTGTCCACGGGCTTGAAGGCGATGTCAAGCAAGCCAACAGTTACTACAACTTGAGGGATGCATTCCTGAAAATGTTGTAAAGATTTTGGAAGATACGGTATAATACAAAAGAGGTAGAATTTTGGATCAATCGATGAAAGATGTGAGGTGGGTTGGAGATTCTCGTGACCGGGTACGGCGTTTTCCCAAACCCGCACGAGATGCAGTAGGTGAGGCATTACGTATTGCTCAAATTGGAGGTAAACATCGGAATGCCAAACCTCTGATAGGAGTAGGTTCAGGTGTATTTGAGATTGTCGCTCGTTACGATACGAACACCTACCGTGCGGTTTATACTGTTAAGATTGGCGAGAACATCTATGTACTTCATGTATTTCAGAAGAAATCTACTCGTGGTATCAGCACGCCCAAAAGAGAAATTGACCTGATTAAACAACGCCTGAGAATAGTGCAAGAGATGGAGGGGAAAAATGAGTGAAGAAATCAAAATTGAGGAGAGTTCTGGGAATGTGTTTTTGGACATCGGTTTCTCTGAGGAAGAAGCGGAATACGAACAATTAAGGGTAGACCTCGCCTTCGCAATCTATCATCTTCTTGAGGAGCAAAAACTAACCCCGGCAAAAGCAGAAGCACGCTTTGGACTCGATCCGTCTGATGTGTCCCGCCTGAAGGAAATGGATTTTAATTTCACCGTGGAGCGGTTGCTAATGATTCTCAAGAGACTGAACCGCAAGGTTGAAATTCATATTAAGCCTTCAGACAAAACAGCCAACTACCAGCGAGTTTTTGTTACGTAGCGCTGTCCGTTTGCTTTGGAGAGAAAGATACTCATGCTACTCAAGGATCGCATCTGCATTGTAACTGGTGGGAGTTCAGGCATCGGGCGCGGTATCGCACTTGAATTCGCCCGTGAGGGTGCACGTGTCGCCGTTATAGATAAGCAGAAAGCACCCCTCCGCGGCAAATATCATGAAACCGATGTAACGACACCCACCGTCACGGAAATCGAAAAACTCGGTGCACAAGGGATATTCGTTCAGACTGATGTCGCTGACGCATCACAAGTCGCTGAGGCGATACAGCAGACCGTCGAACACTTCGGTGGACTTGACATTCTCGTCAATAATGCCGGTATCCACATCCCCGGTGGCGCGCAGGATATCTCAATCGCCGATTGGGATCAAGTCGTTGGTGTTAATCTCCGTGGCGTTTTCGTCGCGACGAAACTCGCAATCCCGCATCTGAAACAGTCAAAATTTGGCAGAATCATCCAGATCGCCTCTGTTCACGCTTATGGCGGTGGTGCAGGTCCTGCGTATGCGCCAGCGAAAGCCGCTGTCGTCAACATGGTCAGAGATACAGCGTTAGAAATCGGACAATTCGGCATAACTGTCAACGCCATCTGTCCGGGTTATATTGAAACAGCAATTCAGGACTACCTCACGCCAGAACAGATCAATGAAGCACTCGAAAAAACTGCATTACCGCGGTTCGGTCTGCCGAGAGACATTGGACGTGCCTGTGTCTTCCTCGCTTCCGACGACGGAGAATGGATTACGGGTGCCTCTCTCCTCGTTGACGGTGGCTTCGCCGCAGGTGTATAAAAAGAATCTTATATCTCTTGTAGGCGCGAGTGTTTTTGCTGGGGTGTTTCCCCGTGCTCGCGACTTTTGGCAGATGATCGCTAATTGTTGACAACCCAATTGTAGGAGTGAGCACTGCTCACGATTTCTGACAGCCGATGGCTGGTCGCTGACAGGTAGATAAAAGGAAACTACACATGCAAACAAATCCATGGGGAACAATCCGTTTTACAGATAAAGTCGCATTGATAACCGGGGGTGCTTCTGGTATCGGTAGGGCGACGGCGAACCGTCTCGCAGCCGAAGGGGCACAGGTCATCATTGCTGACAACGACGCCGAAATGGCGCACAAGGCAGTCGCCGAAATCCAAGAAACAGGTGGGAAGGCACTTTTTGTAGAAGTTGATCTTGCTGATGATGAAAGCGTTATCGCCGCTGCAGGTGCTGTCACCGAAAAGTTTTCCGCGCTTCATGTCCTCGTCAATAACGCTGCTATCGCGCGTTCTGGCACAATAGAAGACGGCGCATGGATCCGAAATTGGCAACCCGAAACCGAAATCGGTCTCCGAGGTTGGGTACTGATCACACAACATCTCTTACCGCTTTTGAAACAGGAAGGTGCTGCTATCGTCAATCTCTCATCAGAGGGCGGTTTTCTCGGCAGGCCCGGTGGGTGGGTCTACGATGCAATTAAATCCGCATTGGTCTCTCTCACGAAAACAATGGCTTATGAATTCGTTGAATATGGCATCCGCGTCAACGCGATTGCGCCAGGGTGGATCGTTACGGAGATGCATTTCGGCAAAGCACCCGACCCTGCTGCTCGGAAGAAAGAATTAGAGGAAACGCCGATCAATTCCTGCATTATGAAACGCCGTGCCGGCCCCGAAGAGATCGCATCCGCCATCGCTTTCCTCCTTAGCGACGATGCCTCTTACATTACGGGACAGACGCTACATGTTGATGGTGGTCGATGGGGGATGTCTGTTGGTCGCTGATTGCTGACTACTGACTGCTGACAGCCATTATTTCATTTATGCCAAGCAAAACGCACACCACAGCCGTTGTTCTTATTCCACCAGAGACCGTACAGTCACCCATCCAAGCCATCCGACAGATTCACGACCGAAACTTCCAGCGATGGATGCCTCATATAACGCTGCTCTATCCATTCGCAGCACGTCGCGATTTCGCAGAGATCATGCCCGCGCTCACAGGAGTCGCACAACAGGTCCCGCCTTTTTCCATTGAACTCGCTCGCTTTGATGCTTTCCAACACCGAAAGTCGTGTACGATGTTTCTTGTTCCTGAACCGGCGACCGAAATCGTGAAGTTACACAACATATTGCTGCAGCATCTTCCCGACTACGACGACACAGCACGATTTGCTGGCGGATTCCACCCACATCTTTCCGTCGGACAATTCCAACACCGCGTCTTGCAGACCCAACAGCAGCGTCTCCAAACCGAATGGCAACCGATACGATGTGAGGTGGATGCCATCAGTCTTATCTACCGATCGCCTGAAACAGATGACCGATTCGTCGTCGCAGCGCAATTTCCCTTTCAGACAAGGAGTCAATAATGAAAACAAAAATTTTCTTAACCCTCATCGCATTTGTGGTTATATCCTTTACCGGATGCGAACGCGTGAAACAGGTGATTGTCCCTGATGTTCCCGCCACTGATGCTGTCTCTACTGTTAAAATTGGTGTGATTCAACCCTCCGGATACTACACCGGTTTCGGCCAAGGGGCAGAACTCGCTCGGACCCAAATCAATGCGCGCGGTGGCGTTCTCGGCAAGCAAATTGAATTTATCGTCAGAGATAATCAGGGAACGCGTTTCGTCCCCGACGCAGCGGAAAGTATCCGCATCGCAAAAACACTAATTGAACAAGACGGGGTTTCAGCGATTCTGGGGCCTATATTCTCAAACAATTCCATAGCGGTTGGACCTGTTGTCCAGCAACTTCAGCGTCTCATCATCCCCGGCTCCGCTGGCGATCATGTGACCGCTGCGGGAGACTTTGTGTTTCTCGTCGCCCCTACGACATCAGCCCATGGCGCGGTAATGGCACAATTCGCAATCGAGCCGTCCGAACTCAGCGCAACAACCGCCGCGACTATCCGTCAAACTGAGAGTGCTTACACAGAGAGCCTAACAGAAGCCTTTGAAGATAACTTTCGGGAACTCGGAGGGAAAATCGTTGCCAGTGAAGTTTATCAGGTTGGCGGTAACACCTTTGATGAACAACTAACAAACATCAAAACCGCAGCACCCGATGTGCTGTATATTGCAGGAATTATTCCAGATATTCACTTCGTAATGGCGCAAGCCAGAAAGATCGGTATTCAAGCAACTTTTCTTGGGCCTGGGAGTTGGGATGAAGCTCAGAAACTTTTCAGCACATTAACTGATAATGCACCGTTAGAGGGAGCTTACTTTACTGCAGATTTTAGCCCAGAAGTGCCGAGTGCCGGACACTTTGTCCAGGCTTATACAGCCCTGTTTATGACCCCGCCAGATAGCGCGGCTGCTTCGGGTTATGATGCCATGTCCCTCTTAGCGACTGCCATAGAAGAAGCGCAAACACTCAATCCTGCTGCCGTTCGGGATGCCCTTTCAAATATCACCAGCCACCAGGGGGCAACGTTTATTTCGCATTACAATGCCAATCGTCATCCGATTAAAAGCGTTGTCATTAACACGATCCGGAACGGACAAATAGAACTCTACAAGGTTGTGAGTCCATAAACAACCAAATGTCATTGGTGGGGTTTCCCAACCCCTCCAGTCCCAAATCCGGTAGGTGGGGTTTCCCAACCGCACCGGATTTTAGACACAAACCTTATCCACTCAAAACGCCTCTTGAGTCCTGTAGGATTTATTTCTTTGGGCATTTTTTAAGAATGTTTATAGAAACCGATTACCCTTTCCATCTCTGGTTTCCCTTTATCAGCACATCTATGATTCTTACTACGGGGAGGGGAAAAGCATTTATACCCAAAATTAGTAAATCCCCATTGCGTAGAATGCGGTGAACCCAACTGAGCACTAATCACTCACGCGCACAACCTGCCCTTTTTGGAGTGTTTTCAATACGGTATTTACGTGAGGAATCAGCAAGGCAAGTGCTTCGTAGTGATTCCTATTGGCTTCCAGCAGAACAATACCAAGTTCAATCTCCTTCAAGTTCTGTTCATACAAAATGCCTCTGTCTGTTGTCACAAAGGCATCAAATTCCGCCGCAGCCATTCGCAGAAGTTCTCCGTTCTCTTTTCCGTTCCAACCGCGATAACCAACTGTAATAACTTCAATTGAGTCCGCAAAAAGTGGGCGCAGTTGATGCGGAAGGTTTTCATCAAGCAACACGCGCATTCGCATACTCCAAGGTCATTTCCAAGTAAGCAACCGCTTGCTCGTGTGAGACTGTCGGAAAATCAGCGAGGAATGTATCAAGTGAATCACCTGATACAAGATACTGAATCAGAATTTCGACTGGTACCCGAGTGCCAGCGAAAACTAAAGCACCGTGCATCACACGTGGATTTTGAGACATGATTTGTTCTTTTTTCATCGCTTGTTTTCCTTTGGTTTTGTAAAACTAAAAACAGACGAGTTGCCTCAACTTCAGTAGGCGCGGTTTCAAACCGCGCCTACATTTACAGAAATTCTCTCGCTATCATCCAATCTCGCCGATCTCAATCAATCGATCATCCAATGATAATTCTGGGCGGGGTAAGTCCCCGAACAACGGACGGAAATATCCGGCACCCGCTGGGGACATCTGATACCGTTCGGCATCGTAAAACCGCAGGTCCAGACTTCTCCGAATAACGTGACCAGACGCATCCCGCTTTAAGACTTGCTCTAACGGCATTAGTGTCGGTTCAATACCGGCATCTGTTCGCGTAATCGTTGCGACGCCGTTGAACATCCCGTCTGAGAGTGCTTGCACCGCCATAGCACCCGCCTTCATAGCGATGTCTCTATCCAAGGGTATCGGGCTGCCACACCTCTGGAGGTACCCAAGGATCAAGGCACGGAACGCCGACTCCGAAATATCTGGGAGCCGTTTCTTCATCGCTTCAACGATAATCTCTGAGCATCCGCCCGGTTTCGTATGCCCGAAAGCGTCGAGTTCCGCTTCCGATGTAATCATCAGTTCGCCATCATCATTCCGAATACCCTCCGAGACAACGACAATAACATTGCCTTGTTCGGTGTGTTTTTCACGGATCGCTTCTGCGAGTCTATCCGGTTGATACGGTATTTCTGGGACAACGATCAGGTCAGCTTGCCCGTAAGCAGCAGATAACGTTAGCCAACCCGCGTCTCTCCCCATCGCTTCAACGACAATCACACGGTCATGGGAATAGGTCGTTGTCCGTAAGTCTCGGACGTAGTTGATAACGCTATTTGCGGATGAAGGGAAGCCGGGACAGAAATAGTTCACCATTTTAGAGTAGTCAACAGCGTCTCCCTCTGGTGGATTAACACCGACATCGTTATCAATGGTTTTCGTCACGAATGTGGTTGTAAATTGATCAGACAGTGCTGTGCCAACCGTTAAGGTATCATCTCCACCAATTGGAATGAGTCCGCTAATGTCGAGTTTTTTAAGATTCTCTACTGCCTCGTCTAACTTATCATCTTTAATCAGGTTCGTGCGTGAACTCTTTAGAAGCGTCCCTCCCCGGTTTTCGTCAATCAGATCAGGCGTTAGCGTAAAGTAGTGTCCACCCTTCAAAACACCGCGCCAGCCTTCCATGAATCCGATGAGTTCAAAACCGAGTTCTTCGGCTTTCAGCGCGATGCCTTTAAGGGTAGCGTTGAGCGCGCTCGTATCGCCACCCCCTGTTAAAACACCAATCTTTTTTTTCATAAAAAACTCCTTTATGATAGAAGATAATACCTACTTAACGACTTCAAGGAGAACCGGCTTATCCAGAGCGAGTGCCTTTTCAAACATCGGCTTAAAGTCGTTAGGGTCTTCAACGCGTAATCCGACAGCACCGAAGGATTCAGCGAATTGCACAAAGTCTGGGTTCACCAACTCCACACCAATGCGTTTGCCGAACCGGCGCAGCTGCCCACGCTCAATTGAGGTGTATTGATTGTCATTCATCACGAGCGTCACAACGGGTAGGTTATACATCACCGCGGTTGCAAGGTCTGGACACGTCATTAAAAACCCGCCGTCACCGCTCAGCGCGACAACTTTCCGCTCAGGATAGGCGACTTGCGCACCGATAGCACCCGTCAATCCGATGCCCATTGCCACAGACACACCGGAGAAAATGTAAGTCCCTGGATGATAACAAGGGAAATGTGGCAGTGCACCATAACCCGTAATGTTAACGTCAACCGACAAGATGGCATCACGGGGCATCACATCGCGCATCTCCTTGAGGATGCGAGGACGTTCAATTGCCATAAATTGGCGGCGTAATTCTTGTAAACCTTCACCCCAACCGCTTATCCGCTTCTCATCACTCAGCGCAGCGTTCAACTGGCGTAAAACCAATTTCGGATTTGCACCGATGCCGACAGTCGCAGCGTATTCCTTGTGAATCTCCTCGGGGTCGGCTTCAATATGCAACAGCGGTTGCGGAATCTTGAGGCTCCAGTTGCCGGTATCGCGATAGTTGAATCGGGTGCCGACAGCAACGATGAGGTCAGAGACGTTCATTGCAGCTTGCGCAACGCCGTCTCGGAAGATACCGATGGAATGTGGCGAGTCTTCCGGCACCGAACCTTTTCCAAAACCCGTCATCACGATGGGTGCGTCCAGCAGCTGCGCGAACGCAAGTATTTCTTCAGTGGCGCGGGTATGATTGATACCGCCGCCTGCAATAATCAGTGGACGCTCTGCTTTACAGAGGAGTGCTATGGCAGCATCAATATCTTGGGGAGCTGCTGTCGTCTGAATACCGTTGTTCCGTGGCGGGACGGGAAGATCGGCTTCTGCATCCAACGCATCTTTTGCGAGTTCAATCAGGACAGGTCCCGGTCTGCCTGAACGGAGCGCACTAAAACTCCGGTTGATAGCCCCCGGAATCTGATCGACGCGATGCACAATCTCCAGATGTTTAGTCATCGGCGTGAAAGCGGCTCTCTGATCCAAACCGTGAAAACTTTTCTTCGGATCCCGTTGTGCTAAGTAGGATGGGTTCTGCCCGGTAATCCAAAGCACTGGTGACGAAGCAGTATTCGCTTCACCGATGCCGACAGAAGCATTATTTGATCCAGGACCCGGCACAGTCATACAAACACCGACATCGCCAGTAGCACGCGCGTAGCCGTCTGCCATAAACGCCGTACCGCCTTCATGCCGTGTGACATAGTGCTGGATATTGTCTTGGTTGTTATATAATGCCTCGTAAACGGTGTCCAAGTGGTTACCCGGTAAACCGAAAATATCTTTAACGCCTTGTGCTTTCAAGCATTCAACAAAAATATCGCCACCTGTCATAATTGCTCCTTTCGTATTCTTAAAATGACAGAAACTGTTTGAGTCTCAATTCTACTACTCTATGATACCACGAAGAGTCGTCCCTGTTTCGGTGTGAATACACTATTTAGATAGGTCTTCTCATCAGCGTGCCAAAACGTAACGTTTTCCTTTGTTGCGTTGAGCAGATCAAACTCCGAAACGCTCAATGCCTTTCGCTGTATCTCGATTAAAGTATCTATCGGTTCACTGCTTGCGTTGAATAGATAGAAAATTTCGGAGGTTTCCGCTTCCCTATGGAGGACTTGAACGCTATCTGTCGGATTGTTGTCCGGCTTTACGTACACTGAGACAATACGGGGCACCCATTTTCGGAGCCGTTTTTCAAGTTTTAACAACTTCTCGTCCGATGGACCTCGGAGAATTGTTGTGCGTCGTCCGAAAATGAGTTGCTCAAGCGGGTACGGCTCAAGTCCTATCCTGCCGTTCAGCAGATACGGCGTAGGTTCATCTATGATCAGCCTCCCCTTCGCTTTCGTGAATGCCTTTAGACGTTTGACGGTTTCTTCTTGAAGCGATATGCAACTCGGAAGCAAAATAACGCTATAAATCTCTTTGGTGCTCGCTTTGGCGTCCGGGAAACAGAGACCACCGTTTTTATGACCGAGTTTTCTCGCGGCGGCAGCGTCTATAACCTCTGTGGCACCGAGTTCCTGCTCCGAGACAATCCTGAAATCGTAAGCCAATTCCCATACACTTTGGCACAACCATCCCCACGCTTTTGTGACACCGCTCCACGATTTCTCATCGGGCTTTGTCCAGAGGCTCTGCGTCGGTGCTACCATTAGGATTGGTCGTTTCGGGTAACCCGTTGTTAATCCTTGCGGGACACTATCAGCAGCACTATTTCTGTTCATCCACAAGTTGAAACCGAGGCTCGCATCTTCAAGGCGTCGCGATGTTGGCGTGAGCGCATCCGTTTTGTTACCTGTTTTCCGGGCAATACTTGCATATTGTGTGTTGCTGCACGCCCATTTAGCAACGACGAACCGCTTTGGTGTATCTATTTCGGTGGTGTTCAGAATAGGGCAGTCCACTTCTGCGAGCATGGATCCTAACTCAAACTCCAACGTCTTCGCACTCGCTGGGAGGCTTAAAGCGAACCGAAGTCCTTCTTGATGACAGAAATTACGTAAACCGCCAAGGAAACAGGTCGCGAATCGCGTCGTCAACGCTTTCCAGAAAGTGTTTCTGACCGCCGCCGAGTTGTAAGTTTCATAGAACACTAACGGCAGGTATGTTGCGAGTGTCGTTTCCGACGCGTCCAGTAACACAGGACTCCACGGTACTGATGCTGTTCCGGCACCTAAGACACTCGCTAAAGACAGAAATTTCGGGAGTTCACAGGTAAAACCGATGAGGTGTTGCTTGCCGTAAGTTTTTAAGTAGCCTCTCAGCATCCGCTCTATGAACTGAGATACGCCGTTGTCACTTAGCAGATCGTCCGTCACCCCTTCTGTCTGGTAGAGGTTAATTACCGTTCGTCCACGCAGCCGTTCTGCAATCGTGAGGTCACCTGCCACACATCGCTGAATATAGTCGCTGATGTTATAACACGGCGCATCGGCGTGTGGTTCCGCGATTAAGTAGTATTGATTAAATCCTGTTCCGTCCGATAGTTGAGAATTCCGAAGCGCGGGCTGGATTGTTGTTGCTGTTTCCGCATCGCCGAAGGATAGGTCTATCGCGTCCAATTGATAGCGCGTTTGCAGTAAAGCGGACGGCAACGCAACCCATGCCTGTTTGCTTCGTCGTAATTCCGCTTGATGTGCTGCTGCGTTTTGCGTCCTCTGCCACGATAGCACGTTTCCCGTGCTAAAAGCATCCGTCTGCACAACTGCCAACTCCTATCCAAAAAATTTGCAACTGTTAAATATTTTGTGATATACTTTTAATGCTGAGGATATGTACAGGTTCGTAATTTTTCGATTTTTATACTAAAAGTTTAGCACACCTTGGGAATTCATGCAATCAAAAGTTTGCGATCCTCAGAGCCATTGCGTTTTCGGTTTTCGTCAATTTTATCGAGATTTTGTCGCGATTCGGAGGACGTTTCTACAAGATAGTTGTCAGTTATTAGTTAGATATCGCGATTCGGAGATCGCTCCTACACACGGTTTTGGAGGCTCCAAAAAAGGGAATAGGTATGAGGCTTTTAGAAAATATTATATCAGCGTTTTCTGTCCTTCGGGCGAGCAAGTTACGGACGATTCTCACGCTCTTAGGGATTACGATTGGGATTGCTGGGATCATTGCGATGATGTCCTTTGGGGCGGGTGCTGAAAAACTTATCATGGCGGAATTTGAGAAGATAGGCGGTCCCAGCATGTTCGGTGTTTATCGACCCGGACATATCCGAAAGAACGGGAGATGGCAACGCAATACCAGTCCACACCACCTTGAGATGGAAGACCTCCGCGATGTCCTCGCCGAATGTCCCTCCGTTGAGGTTGCCACTGTTGAAGGCAGCTACTATATCAACCTTGGCATTGAGGGGAAATTTCAACGCACCTATCTCCGTGCAACAACAAACGAATACCAAGCCGTTCGCGAATGGCGTACGGAATATGGTAGATTCCTCGCTGATACCGATATGGACGCTTGGACGAAAGTGTGTGTCATCGGTTCAAAGATCTGGAAAGAGCAGTTTAAGGGAGAAGATCCTATCGGTAAAGAGGTCATCATCAATAACTTTGGGAACAACAAACGCTTTACAGTTATCGGGATTATGGAGAGCCGCGGTGACGGTTTAGAGCGCGGCAAAAGCGATGATAATATGCTTTTCATTCCGATTACAACCGCACAAAAACGGTTTTGGGGGCACGATCACGTTGGACATATCATGGTGCGTGCCAAAAGTCCGACGCACGTTGAGCAAGCGTTGAAAGAGGTAAAGACGATCATCACGCGCAACCATGGCGGTGATGACACCTTTTTCCGAACCTGGTCCGCTAAACAGGGCATCGCACAAGCGAAAAGAATGATCCTTATTATAGAGTCGGTGTTGGTCGTCATCGCGTCTGTCTCTTTAATTGTCGCGGGTATCGGGATTCTCAACATCATGCTCGTCTCTGTAACAGAACGGATACCGGAGATCGGACTCCGAAAAGCGGTCGGTGCGAAGAGTTTTAACATCCGAATGCAGTTCCTCACAGAATCTGTGATTTTATGTCTCATCGGGAGTCTGCTCGGTATTGCGTTGGGTGCGGTTGCTGGAAAAGGTTTCGCTTGGATAGTCGGTAAGTTTTTAGATGACCTTGCATGGCCCTCAGTGATTACCCCGGAGGCAGTACTAATCTCCGTCGGTGCGGGTGCCGCCGTCGGCATCTTCTTCGGGTTCTACCCCGCCAGCCAAGCCGCCAAAATGACCCCCATTGATGCTATCCGCCATACGTAGTCAGAAAGTCGTAGGACTTCTGTTCTTTTGGAAAAAGGAATTTATTAATGCTTCCTTTTCATAGTTGGACTGGATGGTTACATGGAGTTTGTGTGGACTGATTATATGAAGTACAGAGCAGCGTTACGCGGATTTGATCTGACTCAAATTGAGGATATAGTTAGATATTCGACAGAACGCTACTTCGATACTGAAACAGGTCGATGGGTTGTTATCGGACACCATGGCACAAAATTAGTTATGATTGCTTATGAAACAGATCAAACTTCGTTTACCCCTATAACAATTCACACAACGACCCGTCAGCAAATTCGATTTCGGATTAGAACACGGAGGTATACCCTTGAATAAACCGAAGATGACCTATTTTGAAAAAGAAGATATATTGCATCTTGTAATTTCCGATGAACCTGAAAGCGACAGTTTAGAACTAAGTCCTAATATCACGGCTGAACTGAATGAAAACGGGGAACTTATCGGGATTGAAATCCTCAACGCCAGTGCTTTCATTCAGGATACAATTTTAGGTGCTAATTTCATTGAAGGACTTTCGCTTGTTGGTGAAAGTAATAAATCTGGTCACAATGCTTTTTGACAAATTTCTAAGGTAACCCATCATGCTCGTGCTGGAGAATCTAATCTCAGCGTTTTCTGTGCTTCGCGGAAGTAAACTCCGCACAGTCCTCACACTCTTAGGGATTACCATCGGTATTGCAGGTGTCATTGCGATGATGTCCTTTGGCGCGGGTGCCGAAAAACTCATGATGGCAGAATTTGAGAATATCGGTGGCCCCAGTATGTTCGGCGTTTACCGACCCGGGCATATTCGGAAAAATAACCGTTGGCAGCGCAACACCAGCCCGCATTATTTGGACATGCAAGATCTGCACGATATTCTGACAGACTGCCCTTCTGTTGAGGTCGCTACTGTCGAAAGAAGTCATTTCATCAATTTTGAAGTTGAAGGACGGCATCGGCAAACCTACATGCGCGCAACAACTAACGAATACCAAGCCGTTCGCAGATGGAAAACGGAATACGGTAGATTCCTCGCTGATACCGATATGGATTTCTGGAATAAAGTTTGTGTTATTGGTGCAAAGGTCTGGAAGGAGCAGTTTAAAGGACGGGATCCGATTGGTAAAGAGGTCGGTATCAACAACAGACGTTTTACCATTGTCGGTATCATGGAGAGTCGTGGCGATGGGTTGGAGCGCGGTAGAAGTGATGACAATATGATCTTCGTCCCTATTACCACTGCTCAAACCCGTTTTGGCGGCCGGAATCGCGTCGGTGCGATTATGGCGCGTGCGAAAAGCATTGATGTCGTTGATCAGGCACTCAAAGAGGTTAAAACCGTTATTTCACGCAATCACGGTGGCGATGACACCTTTTTCCGAACGTGGAACGCGAAGAAGGGGATTGAAAGTGGAAAGCGGATGATCTTTATTATAGAGTCGGTTTTGGTTGTCATCGCGTCTGTCTCCTTGATTGTTGCGGGTATCGGGATTCTCAATATCATGCTCGTCTCCGTAACAGAGCGGATACCGGAGATCGGATTACGGAAAGCGGTCGGTGCCAAAAGTTTTGACATCCGCTTACAATTCCTGACGGAATCTGTGCTGTTATGTCTGATTGGGAGCCTGCTCGGTATTGCGTTAGGTGCTGTGGTTGGGAACGGTTTTGCGTGGATAGTCGGCAAGTTTTTAGACGAAATGTCGTGGCCCGCTGTGATTACGTTGAAAGCCGTGCTAATCTCTGTCGGTGCGGGTGCAGCCGTCGGCATCTTCTTCGGCTACTACCCCGCCAGCCAAGCCGCGAAAATGACGCCTATTGATGCTATCCGACATACGTAAAAACGGTTGTAAAAGCAAAGTCCAATATCCAATTGAAGGGAGGCAACTGATGCTTAATTCGCAAACAACCCCTGAGGCTATTCAAGAAATATCGGTGCCCGATACAATGACGCTGGAGGAATTTCTTGAAAACGACTTAGAGGGATATGAATATGTAAAAGGAGAATTAGTCCCGATGCCACCAGCGACGATGATACATGGTCAAATCAGTAGTAAACTTCATATACGCTTAGGTCTGCACGTTGAGGAAAATCGGTTAGGACAATTATATATTGCCGAAACAACATTTCAATTGGATGACCGAGCAGTAAAGCCGGATATTGCGTTTGTTTCGACCGACCGATTACCCGAAAATAGAGAGCAGGCATCACCTGTCCCGCCGGATTTGGCGGTTGAAGTCGTCTCGCCATCAGACAAACACTATGATGTCACCGAAAAAGCGTTAGCCTATTTGAGAGCAGGCACGCGCCTTGTCTGGGTGATTGAACCCGTCGCAAAAACAGTGATGGTCTACCGATCCGAGACCGATTTCACTGTACTGAACTATGAGGACACATTGACAGGTGAGGATGTCGTTGAAGGATTTACATGTCCAGTCTCTCAACTTTTTGAATAGATTTTTTGAGCGTGATGCGAAAGGAATCATAAAACTCATACTGAATTAGGGATGCCGTAGGTTGGGTTGAACGGAACTCAGAAGGCAGGCGTGGCGGTTCAAATATACTTTGCATTTAACAGACCATCGGAGGCAATCAAGAACGGAGTGAAACCCAACTTCAGCCTGTCTACACCTCGGGAACCTCATCATAAAAACGTTGGGTTTCACTCGGTTTCTGTTTGATGTAGCGTATATAGGGCAAGTTTAGTTTTTCTATGGTTTGGACGATTTTGGTGGTATCCGTTCTACCCAACCTACACTGCTGGTCGCGAACCTCTGGAAAACGGATCCTATAGGAAAAAATAAATGGACTACGTCATCTGCACAACACCTCGCACACGAAGCACCGTTTTATGTGACTTGTTGATTTCATCCGATATAGCAGGATATCCGAGAGAATACCATGAAGAACACGAATCACTAAAAGATTTGGATATAACTGATCCAAAAACATACGAAAAATACGTATCCGTTAGCACTTCACCAAATGGTGTTTGCGGAATACAAGTGATGTACAAGCAAAAACATATTGTTGAAAAGTTTATAGACTTTAAAAAGGTAAAATGCATCTGGCTCCGCAGAGAAAATAAAATTAAACAAGCTATCTCCCTTTTGAAGGCTACCAAACGTAATTGCTTTCATGAGACAAATGAAACTCGGAAAGATGATGATCTCAATCAAATCAAAATTACAGATGATGAGATCGTATATAGCACGTTTGAACTGACAGCGCAAGATATGTCGTGGGGCTATTATTTCCAAGAAAATCAGATTAGTCCTCTCACAATTTGGTATAAAGAATTAGAAACAGAAACACAGCAAAAGAACATCCTCAAGAAAGCCTTGGGTTTCCTTCACATTCACGAGACACCGATTGATCCTAAAATTTGGGGTGTCCGTCAGGATACTGAATGGGATAAAGACTTATACAACCAGATCATAAGAACCTATTTGCGCTGAGAATCTGACATAAATCCATGCAACAGACGCTTCCGCATTTCCGTACACCACCCACCGAAGGCATCAAATACATCGGTTCCAAACTCAAACTCATTCCACATGTCCTTGAACTCATCAAAAAAGTCAACGCTAAAACAATCCTTGACGGCTTTGCAGGCACAACCCGTGTCTCACAAGCCCTCGCTAAACTCGGTTATACCGTTATCTGCAACGATGTTGCCCCGTGGTCAGAGGTTTTCGGTACCTGCTATCTACTCAATACAAAACCGAGAGAAGCATATCAACCGCTTATTGATCACCTCAACGCTGTGTCGCCTGTTGATGGCTGGTTCACAGAACACTACGGCGGACATGCCAATGGTGGCAACGCAATCCAAGCAGACGGATTCAAGAAACCGTGGCAGCTCCATAACACCCGTAAACTGGATGCAATACGTCAGGAGATCGAGGACTTGAATCTTGAGCCAGTCGATAAGGCGGTCGCGCTTACGAGCCTGATGCTGGCACTCGATCGCGTTGATAGTACCCTTGGTCACTTTTCTTCGTATCTCAAGGATTGGGCACCGCGTGCCTATAAAGAATTAGTGCTTGAAGTCCCGGAAATTTTCATCTCAGAAGGAAACCATCAGGTTTACCAAAGCGACATCTTTGACCTCGTGCCGTGTGTCTCTGTAGACCTTGCGTACTTCGATCCGCCTTATGGTTCAAATAATGAGAAAATGCCGCCGTCCCGTGTTAGGTATGCTGCCTATTACCATCTCTGGAAAAGCGTTGTGCTCTTCGATAAACCCACCCTTTTCGGCAAAGCAAAACGGCGAGAAGATACATCAGACCCTCTCGCCGCCTCTGTATTTGAGGAATTCCGCCGTAACGATGACGGACGGTTCATCGCTGTTGAGGCCATTGCCAAGTTGATTCGTGAAACGCACGCGCGTTGGATTCTGCTCTCCTACAGTTCCGGCGGTCGTGCGACTGCCCAGCAGCTGAACGAAGTCATGCAAGACAACGGAAAACTCCTCGCTGTCCTTGAGCTTGACTATAAAAAGAACGTCATGGCAGGTATGAAATGGACAGACGAATGGATAAATGACGCTGAAACGCCAAACCGAGAATTTCTTTTTCTTCTTGAGAAAAACGTGCCTCTTATTTGAAGTTTACCTAATTGCCTTTGGGTTTTGCACCGAGCCGCCAATGTCTGCTGCACACCAATGGCCAATCCGTACAAATACCGTCTATTTTATTGGCGCGGGCTTCGTCCCAGATATCAGGTCGATTCTCGCCAATGTGCAAGGCGAGCCAGACTTGTTTACCGAGTTGACGAGCCTGTTCCATCGCTTCCGCACTCGGAATGAATCGCACCCACAGGCAATCGGCGAGCGGATCGCGCAAGGCTGTGGCAAACTGATCGGCTTCACTATCATTTAGATACACTGTGGTCCGCAGCTTGGAGTTGGCTTGTTTGAAACGGTGACTCGAATCGCTGGACTGACCGAAGGCGAAGAGTTGATCGAACAGTTCGTATTTTTCGACGAGCCGGACGATGTTCTGCTCAATCCCTGGCGAGATGACTTTCATATTCAGTGCGATGGTTACCGGTGTTCGTTGACGTTCACGAATGAGTTTGAATACTTCTTCCAATGTCGGTACCTTCTCGCCAGTGAAACGCCGATCGAACCAACTTCCGGCATCCAGTTTACGGATTTCTGCCAACGTCATTTCGGTCACTTCACCGGTGCCGTTAGTCGTTCTATCTACAGTCTTGTCGTGAATGACGACAAGGTGCTCGTCGCGTGTCTGATAGACATCCAATTCGATTGATAGACCCAATGCAATAGCGGCGCCAAAACTGGGCAAAGTGTTCTCAGGCGCGTGCTGCACCAAACCGCGGTGAGCAAGTAAAATTGGATCCCCGGGTAACTCGTTCGTCTCAGGCTCCGGCGCAGCAATCACACACATAAGCATCAGCATGTTGAAGGACATAATTTATCTCCTAATCGCAAATGAAGCCTGCAAGACACCGATTTTTCGAGGTGTCGAATCTGGATTTGTTGTCTCAGTTAACCTTGTTATCCCACGTTCTTAGAAAAAAAATACCTATAAGGACTAAAGTCACAGTTTAAGGGGTTGTGAAGTATCCTTGCAAAATGCCTTAACTCTCGGATGCTCCAACACTGCTGGGTTGAGAATATATGCCGGGGCACGTCCTTGAATCGCGTCTGTAACCTGCTCAATTGTCCGAAGATCCAACCGAATCCCGGATTCAACAGTCATGCCTGCATTATGATTCGTAGAGATGATACGCGGATGATCTTTATGAATCGCTCGTGTTCCGTTAACTGGGTCATCCACGACATAATACCAGAGTCGATTTTCACTAACAGCGCGGTTCGCTGCTGCATCGTCAACAAGGTTTCCACGTGACGGATTAATGAGCGAGGCATGCGGTTTCATGGCACAGAATTCCTCGTAGCCGACAACAGTATCCGCACCCGATAGGTGCAAAGATACGGTATCGCTCTCTTTGAAGAGGGTCAGGGGGGCATCAACAGCCTCCGCCCCGAATTCCGCTGCGAGTTCAGCGATATCCGGACGGACATCATAAACCAAGAGTCGCCCTTCCTCGCCGAGCAGCGGTCGCGCACGACGGGCAACCTCTTGCCCAATCCGACCGAAACCGTATAAACCGAGCGTAGAACCCATCACCTCATGGGTCTTGATAAGTCCAAAATCTCCGCTATGGGAGGCTCTATTGAGCGTGTAGACCCGCTTCATAGTTGCGAACCACTGCGCAATCGCATACTCAGCGACAGTGACCATGTGTTCAGGCGCGATTGTGACAATGACACCGGACTCCGTCGCCAAATCAACGTTAACAGTTTCGTATCCGACACCCCACCGCGCAATGATTCGGAGCGATTCGGCCGCTTCGTAGAAGCTTTCATGAAAGGGTACTCCGCCCGCGATCACGCCAACAACACCATCGGCGTGTTCCGCTGTCAGTTCCGGTGGATGGATACTCAACTCACCAAGTTTCTTCAAATCTGCCAACGCTGCCCGGCGTTTCGCAGTATCGAATTCGGTATTTTCAAAAATAGGAGATAGTAAAATTTTGGTTTCCATAGTTTTATGTGTTTAGCGACTGATGCGAACACCGCCCGCTTGCATCGCCTTCTCTGCCTCTTCTGCCGTTGCCCAATTGAAATCTCCAGGGAAGGTGTGTGCTAAGGCGGAATACCCACCAGCGAAATCGACTGCCTCCTGTGGCGATTTGCCGTTCAAGAGACTATAGATTAACCCTGATGAGAAGCTATCACCGCCACCGACACGGTCAACGAGTTCTAAGTTCTCATAGATACGTGACAAATAGAAGTCTTCACCATCAAACAAGAGCGTCCGCCAATCGTTGAGCCAACCGGTTTTGGCATCGCGTAGTGTCGTACCGATCATCTCAATATTCGGAAAAGCGTCTTTGACGCGCTCAGCAACCGCTTTGTAGCTCTCAGGTTCAAGTTTACTATAGGATTCGGTTGCCCCTTCCGCTGCGAAACCGAGCGATTTCTCAAAGTCTTCCTCATTACCGATGAGAACAGAAACATGCTCCATCATGGGTCGGTTTGCTGCTTGTGCTTCCTCCGCACTCCACAATTTAGAGCGGAAGTTCAGATCGTAACTGGTTTTGACCCCTGCCGCACGCGCCGCTTGAAGTGCTTCTGCCGAGACGGCAGCCGCGGATTCCGACAACGCCGGTGTAATCCCGCTGAGATGAAACCACCGTGCATTGGTAAAAATAGATGCCCAATCGATTTCACCGGGTTGCACTTTGGAGATTGCCGAGTATCCACGGTCATAAGTAACACTACTCGCACGCGGTCCCGCCCCCATTTCGAGGTGATAAAACCCGTTACGTTCAAAGCCGACACCGTCGAAGTCCACCCAGACGATGTTGGACATGTCGACCCCGAGTTCGCGTCCTTTGTTGCGGATGTAGCGACCCGACCAGTTATCCACGAGTCGTGATACCCATGCTGTCTGCAGTCCGAGCTGGGCAGCGTTGACAGCGACGTTCATCTCCGCACCGCCAGCCGTGATTGACAGCGATGTCGCGTTCTCAAGACGCATAAACTCTGGCGAGGTGAGACGAATCATCGCTTCTCCAAATGTGACTAAATCATACATATATCATTCTCCTGTTTTGATGTCTGTTGTATTCTGATATTCGTGATAAAGATTTTCAATACACTGCCCACAGAAACAGTAGACCCTGCCATATCCGCCGACCTCTTTTTCAAGCAGTTGGTTCATCGGGAACTCTTCTTGGCAAACCGCACAAAGTTCTATGGGGTCTTTGGGTTCATCCGTCTCATCCCCTTTTTTTTGCCGAGACGTGAGATGCAGAATCAACCAAACAGCGATCGGTGTGAAAATTACAAAAATAACAAATAGCATTGCGCGTTTCCTTCTAACAATCTACAGCAACTATAATGCTTATTACTATAGTTGATAACGCCGAAGATGTCAACGGAAATTGTCTAATAGCAGTCAGTTATCAGTTAAGAAGTTTCGGTCAGCGGTCAGAAAGTTTGCGAGTGTATCTAAAGCTGCGAAGTATCCTAAAGTTGTTAGCCACTTTACTCTCACTGCGAGGCATTTAAAACTTTCCGATAACCGATAACTGACAGCTGTCTACCTTTGGGAAATTGTTTTGATTAATTCGTGGTCGCTGTGCTAAAATATGGACAGGGCGTAAGTTGGGTAGAACCAGAACCTACTCATGGAGATCAATTTAGGGTTATTGATGTTTATGGGTTTCGCAGTGGTTATCTACGCGAAAATTAACTACAATAATAACAGGGATTCTATTCGCACATGCGTAAAATAGTACACGTAGACGTTTATCCGACTGCTGTCGGGATGAAAGATGTCTTTAATATCGGGACCGGCTTTGTCGGAGATACCGGCTCCGCAGGGGACCACGTCTTCGTCAAAGTCACAACAGACGACGGCTACGTAGGTTGGGGCGAACAACGCGCCCTCCCCTCGTGGAGTTACGAAACGACCGAATCCATCACAACTACTATCCGACACCACATCGCCCCGCTACTGCTCGGACAAGATCCACTGAATCTCAATGCCATCCATTCTGCTATTTATAACGCATTGAAACCTGCTGTCAGCAACGGACACCCCTTCGCAAAAGCAGCAGTGGATATTGCTTTGCATGATCTGTGTGGCCGCATCCTTGATGTTCCGCTACACACCCTCTTCGGTGGTAAACGCCACGACACACTTCCGCTCTGTTATGCCTTGAGTATTGATACGCCAGAAATAATGGGATTGAAGGCGAAAGCCTTGGCACCCTGTTCTTGTTTCAAAGTGAAAGTTGCGGGGATCCCCGCGGCTGATGAAGACCGCTTACGCGCAGTCCATGAAGCGATGCCGGATGCGAGGCTTTGGATTGATGCGAATCAGTCCTATACACCGTCTAATGCGCTGGAATTGCTAAAGCGTGTCGGAGACATCCGGGAAATTTACTGTATGGAACAACCCGTTGCGAGCCAAGACTGGTTCGGGATGAAACGGGTTCGGGAGGACGCACCCGTTCCGATCGCTATTGACGAAGGCTGCTTTACTTACTTCGACTTGGCGAAAATAGCGCGCTTGGAATGTGCAGATGCCGTCGTTTTGAAGGTGTGTAAATCTGGCGGTTTAGCGGAATGTCTCAAAAGCACTCATGTCGCCGAAGCCAATGCGTTGGAACTCCTCGGTAGCGGTCTGACGGAAGCCGGTATCGGTTTCATCGCCAGTGTTCACCTCTTTGCGACTTTGGATCTCGTACTTCCTGCTGAACTCAATGCCCCCGCCTTTTTGGAAACGATGGCGGTGTGTGGTGTCGAAATACACGACCATGTTGTGACAGTTCCGGACGGTCCTGGACTCGGTGTTACGCCTGATGAGGACTATATTGAGGCGAATCTCCTGAAGATCGATTATTCTTAGATATAATAAAGACTTCAACAATAATAGCGATAAGGATTGCCACTGCACAGAGCAGATACGGACTCTGTGTCCCGAATCTCGAATCCGCCAGAATGCCCCCTAAGAGAGGTCCCAACAGAATCCCTAACCCCAATATCCCCTCATGCCATCCGCTCTTATTCCCCTTGTCCGCATGCCGATCCAAACCGTAGTAGAGGCTACTGAAATAGGTGAAAGCGGCAGACACGCCGATAACCCCGAACGCGAATACCCAGAGAGTCGTGTGTTGGATTTTCCATATTCCGAGAAAGCTGACAACTGCCAACACCTGAACGATCAATATGGGGGCGAAACGGTAGTGCCATCGGGTCGAGTAGCCACTCCCAAGCACAAGAAAGGCTAACGTCTGCATACCGCCAAGTGTCAACATCAGGTTGCCGAATGTTGTCGGCGGCATCCCCATTTCCTTCGTGAGTTTTGGCGCGAGGCGGCGCAACACGCCAAGCAGGAACCACGACGTGAAATTCGCGCACCGCGCAAGGTTAAGATAAGTCGTTCGCACGGGTTGAGGTGGATAAAGCGTTTCAGGCGGTTCCGAAGCGATTTGAGAGGCAGCATCGGTTTCTGGTACATCCGATGTTCGGAGAGTGTTCGCGACAATTGTCGCTAAGGTGAGTAAACTGAAGACCGCTGCGAGATAGAACGATCTAAACGGGTTCGTATCGCCATAGAGGTAACTTGAAAGTGCTGGTCCTAAAGTGACCCCAACGCTCCAGAAAAGGTTAAAGAGCATAACCCGTTGGATCAGTTGACCTTCACCTTCGCGTTCAGCGAGCCAGGCCTCATAAGCTGGCCAGAAAAGTGCCATACTGATGCCGATGCCCGGAAAAATAAGCATCAGGTGCAGGCTGTTTCGGCATAGCGGTAGCGCGATACTAACAGCACTGAGCACCAGACACGCTGCGTAAAGCACATATCGCCGCTCTATTCGATCTGATAACCGTCCGAACGGGATCGCAAGGACCACGAAGAAGGCAGTCATGACTGCTTTCAGCATGCCTAAAAAGGTTGAGGAGAGTCCTAAGTAACTGGTATAAAAGGAGGTGTTGGTGATGATGCCGCTAAAAGCGAGATCGATGAGTAGGACAGGGAGATAAACTGTAAACAGTTGGCACATTTTGGCGACGATCGCCAGCCAAAACTTGCCCGACCAAAGTTGGCGCATATTATATCGTTCCGCACCGGATGTTAGGGTTCTACAATCTTCGCATCAATCATGTGGTAAGGTATCGCACCAACTGGTTCCACTTCAATACCGATTTCGTCTTGTATGAGACCGCTATTCGCAGTGGCTCTTGCATAGATTTCGACGGGATTCGCTTCCGCTGGGACGTGCCAATCCCATTTCCAGAGTACCCACGCCAGTGGTGTATCCTTCGCCCAAATTTCTGCCTCTTGCCATGTTTGTCCGAAATCAACGCTGACTTCTACCTTCTTGATACCGCCGTGGTTGCCCGCATCAAACGCCGCGCCGCTGACTGTGTAAACCTTGCCGCCAATGATTTCCTCACCCTCACTCGGAGTCCCAATCATTGTACCGAGTTTCACATTCGCAATCGGATCCCAGCCCTGTTTCTCCCAATAACTTTCATGCGCTTTCGCCAAGTGGATATTCACTATCCATTTCGGGTTTTTCGTGCCGTAGTGTCCCGGATTAAGGAGTCGGATAGGAAAGCCGTGTTCCGTGGGAAGTGGTACCCCATTCATTTCGTAGGCGAGGAGCGTCTCTTCGCCCATCGCATCTTCGAGTGGAATTGCTGTATGATACCGATCCGCACAACGGAAAACAACCACTTTTGCTTCGGGTTTGGGTTCGACTTTCTCAAGCAGGTCCCGAAGCCGAACACCTTTCCAATTCGCATTGCTCATCTGTTCCGTGCCAATCGGGTCACCGATACATTTCAAAGTCCGCATCGCCTCAGCGGCTTCCATCGCTGTGATATCCGCAAGTCCTAAGGAGAGCGGCTGTTTCTCGATTAAGCCAGTGATTGCCATCCGCCAATTCTTCGCGTCAAGGACGGCAGGGTTACCGATCTGCAAAATATAGAAGTCAGCGTTGGGAGTAATCAGCGTACTCGGTTTAAGGAGCGGTTTCGCTGCTGCGTTTCCTTCCAATTGAAGGGGGAGTACCATCCCTGCGGCACTAATCGCGCTCAGTTTTATGAACCTGCGTCTTTTCATTATTTTAATTTTCCTTGCGGTTCGGTCAGCTGGGTTTGAGACCTTCGTGTCGCTCGCCGTATATCCGCTTTCCACTTCGTTTCAAGCTACGTGTGCTTCTGAAAAAGCGGGTTATAATATACCGCCTGCCTCTTTGCTGACTGTTATTTCTCTTTCTGCTTTTTTCTCCCACGCATCCGCATCGTGATTTTTACGACACCTCTCACCATGATCGCTGTGCCGAGACATAGTGTTAAAGGCAACCCCCAATGCCAGTTAAAGAAAAAGTAGGCGATGAAACTGGCACACATCACAACAATGAAGGTGTTCAGGAGTTTTTTGTTTTCATACCATTTTTGCATCTGTTTATATTTTTTTAAAGCGTATTTCTAAAATTATTGGGTGGTAGGTGCAATTGCCGTTGCACCTACCGCGGCACTGCTAACTGGGATTACCAGTTGATCAGTTATTAAAGTATATCACATAAATTCATTAATGTCTACATAAATTTTTTGTTGATTTTCTTTTGAAAATCCCGTATAAAGTCAGAACTGAGATATTCGGTTATCGGTAATAGCGACATCGACTGCGTGTTGATTGCTGACGGCTGATGGCTAACTTGAAAGATGGGTTGCATTCTACACGAAAAAGTGCTATGCTATCCGTATATTTCAGACACAAACCAAAGCGCATTTTCTCTGAAAGGACGGGAACACCTCATGGCAAAACAACCGAATATTCTTCTTCTCATGACAGATCAGCAGCGTTTTGATACTATCGGTGCACTCGGCAATCCTATTATTCAGACCCCGGCGTTGGACCGAATTGTGCGAGACGGTACAAGTTTCACTTCAACCTATTGTCCGTCGCCTGTATGTGTTGCATCGCGCTGTAGTTTCCTACTTGGACAATGGCCGCATCAGACAGGCTGCACAAGCAATTCCGCAATGCCCCAAGATCGTGTCTCAGTAATGGAGCTGCTCAACGATGCAGGCTATCAGACACACGGGATCGGCAAGATGCACTTCACGCCGCAAGGGCGTAAAATGTGGGGATTTGAGACGCGAGACTATTCCGAAGAGGGTCCCGGTCCTGACGATTTCACGGTTTCTCTGGTTGAAAACGGTTATGACCACGTTGTGGCACCGCACGGTGAGCGGAGTGAATACTATTATATCCCGCAGCCCTCACAACTCCCCGGGCGGTTACATCATACGCAGTGGGTAGGCGATAGAACGCTTGAATTCTTCTCACAGCGCGATACCGACCGCCCATTTTTGTGTTGGAGCAGTTTTATTAAGCCGCATCCACCGTTTGAATCACCAGTGCCGTGGAACAGGCTCTACCGAACCGTGGAGATGCCGTTACCGTTTCTGCCAGCAGATTACGAGCACCTGCATACCTACTGGAACCGCCATCAAAATCGTTACAAATACCGCGACCAAGGACGAGATATGAATCTCCTTCGGACAATGCGTGCCGCTTACTATGCAGCCATCTCTTTCATCGATTATCAGGTCGGGCGCATCCTTGACTACCTTGAATCGGAAGGCGAATTGGACAACACGTTAATCCTTTACACTTCCGACCACGGCGAATTGCTCGGCGATTATGACTGCTACGGTAAACGCGCCTTCCTTGATGCGGCTGCTCGGATTCCGTTGCTTGTCCGTTATCCTGAACGTTTTGAGACAGGCGCGCAGTGTGACACACCAGTGAGTCTTGTTGATGTGCTACCGACCTGTCTCGGTGCAGCGGGTTTGCCATCACAGACGGATCGCAGCGGAACGGATCTCGCGGCACTTGCTACCGGAAATGCGCAACGGGATACGATTATCGGTCAACTCGGACAGGAAAATACAGGCCTCTATATGCTCCTAACCAGCGACTACAAATACATCTACTCTGCTGCTGATCGGCAGGAATGGCTTTTCAAGCGTATGCAAGGCAGACTTGACGAGCGGAACCTCGGGGGTAATCCTGGGTATGGCAGGGTGCTGAACGCTTATCGAAAACGTTTGATTGAATGGCTCCGCGACGACGGCTATGAAGTTCCTCTTGACGGTAATAGATGGCGAGACTTCCCGCCACCCGTTGAACCTGAGAATCCGGACGCTGGGCAACTCTTCCAAGATGGACGTTCTGTGAGCGATCAGTTTCCACCGGGGTATTCACCGAGTGTGGACACACTTAGAAATTGAGTGCGAGGCAATAATTGAAGTCTGTTCACCCGGACAGGTTAAAAATTTTCGATCTATAGGCAATACGGCGATCTGAAATTGACGGGTAGTGCAATTTTTGCGTTATATACTACAATTCTTGCGTGTCACTCACAATTCTTACATACTCATAATAGAACGGGAATTGTGAATAGCATCCGGGTTTTTAGCAGCGGTAATCCGAGTTGCTTCCTTTGTTTTAGGCGGATGACGATGAAATATTCTCAGCGTTTTAGATGTTGCAATACAAACATGTCTTTGGCATGAAATTTGCTTAGTGCTTAGGTAATTGTCGTGTTGAAGCATATTAAAATTAATAATTACGTATTATTTGAAACGATTTTTGTGATTTTCCGTTTTCTTTAAAAAAACAAGTTCGGACATGTTACCTATACATACAATCTTGAATTATGCCTATTCATCGCGCTATTAAAACGTTAATTTCAAAGGCAGGATGGCACGCCTATAACATTTATCGTAAAGGTGTACACTACCATTCACAACTGTCGCAAACCGCTGCGTTATTAGATGCGCCGCGCGAAACTATTGAAACATTTCAGGCAGAGCGTTTGAAAAGACTCCTCCAGCACGCCTACCAGACAACACCTTATTACCGTGAATTACTCAAGACGGAAACGCTTGATATATCGCAAATTCCGCCACTTGAGAAACAGGATATCCGGGAACAATTCGAGAGACTCTGTTCTACAGTCTTCACAGCGGAGCAACGGATTGAGAACGCTACGGGTGGCTCAACAGGTACGCCACTGAAGTTTTATCAGGATAGGAACTATTGGAATCAACGAAACTTGAGTGTCTACTATTTCGATCGATGGGCGGGATGGAATTTCGGGCAACCGCAATTGATTATCTGGGGTGCTCCGGTAGATTTGGAAGACGATGGACACTGGAAGCATCGGGTCAGCAACTTCTGGCGGAATCAGTATTGGCTCAACGGGTTTCACCTTACAGAAAAAGCGATGCTGGCGGCGTTTGAACAGATGAATCAATCATCCCCTCAGACCATCCTCGCTTATCCGTCATCACTTTACCAATTTGCTGCGTTTCTTTCAGATAATGGCTTGATCCCGCGATGGAATTTGAAGGGCATTATATCTTCCGCTGAGATGTTACACCCACATTACCGCGCCTTAGCCGAGATTGTTTTCAAGGCGAAAGTCTATAATCGCTATGGTGGACGGGAAGTCGGGTTAATCGGAATGGAATGCGCAGAAGGCAGGATGCATATCAACTGTCGCGATATTTACCTTGAAATAGACAGTCCCGATCCATACACTGAACCCGGAGAGATTCTCGTCACGCAGCTGAATAATTATGCTATGCCGTTTATTCGGTATCGGATTGGAGATGTCGGTATGCTTTCAGCCGAGCCGTGCCCCTGCGGTAATGCGTTACCTGTTTTGGCTGAATTGCTTGGACGCACCACTGCGACTTTCCGTACGAGAATTGGGACATTGATACACGGTGGCTATTTTACACGACAGTTCTACGGGGTCAAAGGCGTGAATCAGTTCCAGATCATCCAAGAGACCCTTAAGCATTGTGTCTTAAAAGTGGTTGTTAATAGGCAGTGGACAGAGTCAACACGCCGTTACCTCGTTCAGTGTATCCAGAAGGCACTCGGTGGAGATGTCGTTGTCACTGTGAAATTTGTAGACTATATTCCGATTCCTGAGTCAGGAAAGCGGGAATACACGATTTCAAAAGTATAGGTACGCGGACTTTAGCTTTCCGTCGTCCATTCCCGACAAATATCCAACAAAGGCGCGTCCCGTTTTGTGCCTGCTGGCACATAAGCCAAAATCATCCCATCAATCGGCAAATTCCGATCCGCCACAACACCGGTACTCCGTTCTGCTGTCAAACCCTTGGAAAGTAGAAGATAGAAGGTATCCTTTCCCCATCCCGGTGTGGTATAGAAATTCCCCTGTCCTTTTGAAATAACAAGATCTGCTCCTGACAGGGCGTTAATGAATTCTGGAGTCGCCTGATAGAGATTGCTCCCGATCGTTACCGCACCTGACGACAGCAGTTGGAGCGTACCGTCGCGAAGGGCTGCCTGAAGTTCCTGAAATTGTGGATAGTTGATGATTGTATGCAGGTCTGCCACCGTCGCGTCGTTACTGGCGTTGTCTGCTTTCCCAACAACAGAGATCTGGTGTCCAGACACGACAAGATCCTGAATGAAAGCGATGTCAAATATTACTTCTCCGTCATTATCAGCGAGCCAGAGAATGTGCTGCGGTGTCCCTTCAAGCACTTTTTCGCGGAATGCTTCGTAACAGTCAATAGTGAAACGGGTTTCGACCGCTGCGCGTAGAGCTTCAGAAAAGTAATCGGGATTCGCTTTTAATTTTTTAACAACTCGCTCGCTGCTATAGTCGATGATATTTCCAGCGACAACCAGTTTTAGACGTGTCAGCCAATTATTATCCCAAAACTCCGGCAGTAGGTCGAGCGCAGTCTGCCGCGCTTTGAGTTTATCATGATGATATGGATTCGGATTGCCGGTATGGAGTGCTACCAACTCGAAGATACTTCCCCAGAGTTCTTCTGGTGTGAGCGATTCAATGAGGTAATCAGAGTTTGCGCGTCGCAGATCCAAGAGGGTCTTTACAGCATCGCAAGTCGTCTGCTGTAACTGCGGATCGCGCGTCGCACGCGGAATGAGTTCCGCAGCACTATGCGATTGTACGTGTTGCCGGAGGTTCTCCCAATCCGGTAATTCCTTCTTTTCTCCGAAAGTGAAGACCCCAGGAATGTAATCCGACGGCACAATCTGATCGAATAGTGGCTTTGGTACAGCAGGCGGGACTTGTGCGGGTGGGACACCGAGCGTCCGATCCGTCAGAACGACACTGGACGGAATTACGGTTCCGCGCGCCACAATTCCCGAAAGTTGAACATCCGTGCCGATGCACGCTGCATCGAATGTAGCGTTTTTGATCGTGCTGCCTGTCGCGAGTCCACGTACGGGTGCTGCCAGTGTTTCTGGGAGTGGGTTTGGTTCAAAGGTCGTATCGTTCGCGGAGACATCCTGCAATCCGACAGCGTTTCCTACCCTTGTTGCACCCAGCAACGTAACGTTTTCAAGTCTACAATAGTCGCCAACCTGCACCTGTTCACCGAGATGCACCCTACCGATAAAATAGCACGCCGTACCGATCTCAATATCATCACCTGCCAATGTTATCTGGGCATTCGGATCGACGCGAACGCCTTTTCGCGCCAGGGATTCCCGAACCTGTGCATACAGTGCTGCTTCGCCCGATAAAACATTCGACCAGCGGTTCACGCCAGACAATACTTCGCCGCGATAGATAAAGGCGTTCGTTTTCAGCCCGTCTTCGTAACAGTGGCGAATGAGATCGACGTGGTGGAGTTCGTCGTTCCGATTTGCGTGGGGTTCCAACCGATGTATCCGTTCTAACAACACACTTTTCCGAATAAGTGTGATACCTGTGTTAGTATATGCTTCACCATTGTGCCAGCGGTCCCACATCTCCTGTTTTTCGGCTTCTGTCATATCGTACCACTCTTTGGTCCGTGTGAGTCTGCCTTCAGCATCAAAGAAAAGTCCGCCCTTATCCTCAACAGTTTCAGGGATTTTGCCGCAGAGTGTAACATCCGCACCGGAGAGAAAATGTGAGAGCAGTGTCTGTGCGAAAATCTCGCGCTCCAAAAAGGGTTCGTCACCGAACGCTACCCCGATCCACTCAGCGTCGGAGTCTCGAAGTGCTGGAAGAGCTGCTTGCAGCGCGCCACCCGTGCCGTTCATCTCTTCTTGAATACAAAAAGTAGCATTGGGACCTAACAACTGCTCTGCAGATTCGTTGTTCTCAATACGCGATGCCATCTGTGAATTGATGACAACAATATCAGAACGACTGCCGGGCAAGTAACGTCGTGCGTGTTGGAGCGTGTTCTGTTCCCCGAAGGTGATGTCCAACGTTTTGCTCAAACGTCCCGTGGGATCAATCCGCGTGCCTTTACCAGCAGCGAGGACTACCCATTGCGGTGTGAGTTGGTGTTCAAGTGTGTCTGCGGGAAGTGTGGAAAGGAGATTTTCAAGTGCAGTAGTATCTGCTGAAATCGCAGCAAGTGTATCTTCTATATTACAACCGAGGAGGTTTTCAAGGAGGTGTGTTTTCATTTAGTCCTTACTATCTAATTCTGTCTGGATATTCTATTATGAGATAAATTCCTTAATATGTCCTGACTTTAGCACAGATTTTCGTCAAATACAATGCCTATTTCAACGATAGCACCTTCAAATAGCAAATTTAACGATTCATACCAATGTTATAGATTCGCTTTATTTTTATTCGATTTTGGCGAGACGTTCACCGATAGAACGCAGTGCCTTCTTTACGCTGCCTTGTTCAGAAGATGTTGCAAGTGTGTTATCCCGTGTTTCTTTAGTACGTGTGTATGCGTGGGGTTCCAGTCTCTCTTCAAAACGATTATAGAGTGTCACAGAAGTTTTCACAAAAGTCGTTTCATAATGTGGGGCTGGTAGCCCTACTTTTTCCATTTCTTGAAGCATTCTTCTCGTGCCTTCTCTCAAGGCGCGCACCAAAGGCTGTCCGCGTTCATCTTTCAAAAGACGCATCCACTCGGCAATTCTCTGATTACGCAGAACAGAATCAAGGACTGTATCCGAAAGGCTGAAGTGCTGTGGAACCGGTTGAGGAATGCCGCCTGGATTTTCCACGACCAGACCATTCCGGTACGCGATACTGTGAATCGCTGTGGTAGCCCCATAGTCTCTATGAATAACAGCGTTTATAAGGGCTTCATCAACTGCCAAGAGTGGATACTCAGGGTCCTCAATGAATCCTCCATGAGAGCTTCGCCTTATCATCGTCCGAAAAAGAGCCGAATCTTTGAAAAAGGTTTGAAGTTTACGGATAATGTTTGGAAGTGCTCCATCGAAATCTTTATCAAAAGTTGTCGCGCCTCGGTCTCGAGACTCCTCCACATCCACTTCAAAGCGTAGTACTCTTACATACGCACTTGCAAAAAGCCTCCGAGGGTTTGAAGAAAAAAACAGAAAACCTGCGTTTGTAAATGCATATCCCCTTTTCTCTTTTATCAGTGCACCGGCTCGGTGCAAAATCTCTTCTGTTGTATAATCGTACTCCGCGCCTGCTGCTTCAAGGTAAGCCTTCTTAAACTCTTCGACCACTTTTATATCAAGTTCATCGGGATCATAGGGGCAGCAGTAGGATGTTTCAAAATCAACTATTCTTTTTTCCCGTTTAAGATGCTCCCTATCTGGTTCCGTCAAGGCAAGGTTTTGTGCCCCAGCCCTTTTCCATGCTTTTGGAAAATCGCCAACCGTTCCACAAATTGCATTCGGTGTCCATGGGGTATAAAGAATATGTAATTGTCTTCCGTTTGAATTTGGTAATTCCAGGTCTTGCACCTGTGTCGCGTGGTTATTTAAATCCCGGATAACTTGCAAGATACTATTCATCGTCGATTCATCAACATGCTGTGTGCCTTTGATATTCCCCTCATCTGTGATCCCAAGCACTAAGATCCCACCTTCTCTGTTTCGATTCGCGAAGGCGGAAATACACTGTTTGATTTTGTCCTTCAGTGTATTGATTTGATTGTTGGTATCAATGCGAACTTCTTTACGTTCAAAATACTGCCCTTCAAAATCAGCAGACTTAAGGAAATCAAGATACTGCAGAGGATTATCAAAGACTTCTTTTGGTGTTGGCATTTATGGATACCTCTTCGGCGTGTTTTCCAGCTTTGAACACAGTCATTTCGGAGCGCGCGCGTATTGGGGAACCCAAACGCGCGCTACATACTATTATCGACTTATCTGTGCTTAAGGTGTGCCCAAGTGGTTGCTAACTTGCCGTCCGCTTCGACGGCGAGAATACCGCTCGCCAACTGCTCGATTTCTGCTACATCAAGTGCTCTGTCATAGATGCGCAGGTCGTCTATGAGTCCAGGCCACGATGTGCCATTATTATCCTTTGCCCCTTTACCAATGATTAATTTGGTGGCACCAGAGATTTCTCCCTGTTTACCATCGTCATTGTGTATAGGATCATCATCAAGCTCGCCATCAATATAGAGTGCCAGTTTTTCACCACTTTTCCAAGTAAAAACGAGGTGTTGCCAGTCAGTCGTTTGCACATCGCTTTTACCCTCATACGCTTGACCGCCACCCGTTGTCGTAATTGCGCCCTTGACGAGATTCGTACCACCTTTCGTTGCCCAACTTGCGGCATCGTAGCGGAATCCGAAAACATCATCGCCGCCAGCAGGGTCCTTACCAAAGACAATACCTCTATCGTGTCCAACGGAATCAGATTTTACCCAAACAGAAATGCTAAAAGCCTTAAGTCCGTTGATATAGTCTCCACCTTTCGCATCTTCAACGGCAGCACCCGCACCATCAAGTGCCACAGCACCGCCAATCTTACCGCCATTCGGTTTCCATTTGGCACCCTCAATAAGTTTAGCGGCGTTGCCATTTCCGCTCTCATCAGCAGCAGTTTGTCCTGAACGGTCGTCAAAAGGCAAATAGATCAGTAAACCGTCATTCAGACCAGCACTTGCGACCGATGTCAGGTAAACAGTCACTATGAGTGTTGTGAGTATGAGCCAATTTAGGGTTCTCATTTAGAATTCCTCCTATATGTGGTGTTCGGTTAAGTAGCGGGGGGTTGCAAACCCCGTCTGCATTCGATGCGGGAAAAAAGGGACAGATATAGGGAGACCTGTCCCTATAACACTGTGGACTTTAATTAGACGTTACATACGTCATACGCGTGTTGCATGGCGTCAAAGGCATCACCTTTGGGACCGAATTCGTGCCCTACGTAGAGTTCGTATCCGGTGTTTACAATGGCGCGCATCACGGCAGGATAGTAAATCTCCTGCTCGTCATCGAGGTCGTGTCTGCCCGGATTACCGGCAGTATGGTAATGCCCGATGTAATCGCTGTAGTCTGTGATGTTACGGATGAGGTCGCCTTCCATAATCTGCATGTGGTAGATGTCGTAGAGGAGCTGCGCCCGTGGTGAACCGACACCCTTGCAGACTTCAACACCCCACGCTGTCGTGTCGCATTGATAATCGGGGTGGTTGACTTTGCTGTTGAGGAGTTCAACGCAGAGGTTAATCCCTTTTTCTTCAGCATATTTCGTGACGCGGGACAACCCTGCGATTGTGTTATCGCGTCCCTCTTCTTCTGATCTACCCTCTCTATTACCGGAGAAACAGATGAGTCCGGGGATATTGTTTTCCGCTGCGATGTCGATGTTCTTGAGGATTTCATCCTCTATCCGATCATGGTTGCTTGGATCGTTCAATCCGGACGGCAGGGACGCGTGCCCTACGATAATCGCAATCCGCATCCCGTGGTCTTGCACGACGGACCAGTATTCTGCGGGAAGCATCTCAACAGATTTATAACCGATGTCAGCGGCTTTCTTGATAACCTCTACAGGGTCTCTACCCCGACTAAAACCGCCAAAACAGATGGATTGATTAATTGGCATAATTCTCTCTTTCTTCTTTGTATTGAGTTTGCATTGGGACGGTAGTGGAACCGTCCCTCAAAGTTCAAGTTTTACAGATCAACAGCCTTACCGGTGCAGAAGGAGGTGCTTGCTGCGAGCATGATGCGGAGCGTCTCTAAGGCGTCGCTATAAGGCGATAGGATCTTAGAGGCGTCACCTGTTTTTACAGCATCAATAAAGACCCGGTCTCTGTCTGCCCCACCGTCGCCGGAGAGCGGTTCTGTCTCGCCCCCTCGGTTGACGTTATTCGGACCGCCAACGGTGACAACGAGTCCACGGGTGAACACTTCAAGATGGACACGACCGAAGCCTTCCATGGCGCAACTTGAGACGATATTCGCGACTGCGCCGTTCTTAAACTCAATGTTCACCATGCTGATGTCGTCTACATCGTAGTTTTCGATGTGCGTCATGCTACCACTTGCGGCGACACCGTGTACGGTTTTACCGTCGCTACCGACGAGGAACCGTGCGAGATCAAAGATATGCGTTGTCTGTTCGACGTGCTGTCCGCCGGATTGTGCGCGAACCCGCCACCAGGGCGTACCGGGCATACCGCCGATCCAGTAGCCGAGTGCGCCGAGAATTTGTGGCTGTTCTTCAAGCATCGCCTTCGCATTCTGCGCGTTGCCACCATAACGCCAATGGTAACCAACGCTCGTGATGACCCCACTCCGCTCAACGTCTTCGTTGATGATAATTGCCGGTTCGAGTTCAGAATGAATCGGTTTCTCAATAAACATTGCGATGCCCTGTTCACAAGCGATGCGTTCTTGTTCGCCGTGTGCAAAGGGCGGTGTGCAGATATAAACCGCGTCCAAATCCTCTTTATCGTACATGACACGGTAGTCGGTATAAGCGTTTCCGCCATACTCTTCGGCGCGGGCCTTGGCGCGGTCTTCCGAAATATCGCACATCGCAGAAAATTCGACATCCTCAAAGTTATCTTTGAGGTTGCGCATGTGGGCACCTGCCATACCGCCGGTCCCGATAAAACCGAGTTTCACTTTATCCATATTTTCTCCTTAAAAATGGGTATTTCAAAATCCCTAAGTTTTACTGCTATAGTTTAACAAAACCCGCTGTTATATAGCAAGCAATTTATTTTTTAAGGGTTGTCAGTTTTCAGTACGGTTTTTCTCCGAAAAACCTTTCAGTCGTCAGTAGTTGTCAGTTGTCAGTTGTCAGTTAAAGAGGTTTGCTGTTGCTTGACCAGTAACTTCAACTGCCACAAGAACTCTTTTAACTGAAAACTGAAAACTATAGTAAAGTTTAGAATTAACAGGACACTCCACACCGGTTCGGTTAGGAAACCGCGAAGAAACACCCTATCAAAAACCTTACCGGGGGGAGGTAAAGTGTCTCTTTATTTTTAGGTTCACTATAATAACCATTGAAAACTGCAATTTATTTGCAATTGTGTTATAATGTAAAGGAGGCGTTTGGTTTAATTAGAAACCTCTTTACCGACTGCTGATAACCGATAACTGACAACCAAGATAGGAGGAACACTATGGGTTTCAAATTTGGATATAGCACGTTACGCTGGCAACAACCTGATTTTGAAGAACTGTTGACGCAACTCAAGGACGCAGGTTGGGACGGTTGGGAGATGCGTCAATCCTTGGATTGGGTCGGAACACCGCAGCGGATCCGACAGGTCTGTGATAATGTTGATCTGCCTATCGCTGCGATTACAGCACGTGGGCTGCCGATCGACAAAAACCCGGAACAGATGGAACTCAATAAACGAAGGATTGATTTCGCAGCAGAAGTCGAAGCCGACTGTTTCATGTTCATGGGCGCAGGCAAACCGCAAGATCGTCCTGTTGATAGTTCCGACCTCGCAGCACTTGCCGATGTCTCCGAAGATTGGGCGGAATACGCTGCACAGTACGGATTGGATGTTTGTTACCATATCCACACGAACACCACCGTTGATTCGATTGACGACTGGGCGAAATATATGAGCCTGCTCCGGAAGTGCAAGTTATGCATAGACGTGTCGCATTCCGCACTCTGGGGCTATGATCCGATTGCGTCCATTCGGCGTTATAGCGATGTCCTCGTCTATGTCCACCTTCAAGATTATTCCGGCTACACTGGCGGAGATGATAGCTCATACGATGTGGATTGGGTTGATGTGGGTGCTGGAAATGTGATGGATTTTCCAGGCATCATGTCTACCTTAGCGGAACTCAATTATGATCGGTGGATTACGGCGTGCCCGGGTATGGTCGAGGACCGTTCAGATGAAGAACGGATGACAGTGAATCGGGAGTACTTGCGGCAATTGGGATACTAATGTCTGATGAAATATGAAAATAAAATTAAATTTCTTACCGCGTTGTTCCCAATTTTGCTTTTAGTTTTCACAATAAGTGGGGACGGTGAACCGCCGAAGGTGCCAGAGGGAATGGTACTGATTCCAGCAGGTGAGTTTCAGATGGGGAGTAATGACGCTGAAGCGGATGCCTCCGAAAAACCTGTACATACTGTCTATGTTGACGCATTCTATATGGATGTCCGAGAGGTGACAAATGCGGAGTTTAAAGCGTTTGTCGCTGCGAACCCAGACTGGCAAAAAGAGGCAGTTGTAGCAAAAAACCGTCATATCGCCACTTACTTCCCGAGTTGGAAAGGGGACAGCGTACTTGCGGGTAAAGATAATGAACCTGTTACCGGGGTGAATTGGCACGCCGCAATGGCGTATGCGAAGTGGGCAGACAAGCGTTTACCGACGGAGGCAGAATGGGAGCGAGCAGCCCGCGGCGGCTTGGAGGGAAAAGAGTATCCTTGGGGCAATGAACTAAATCGCGATATGGCAAACTACGGAAATAGGTTTGGTAGTCCCAAATCTGCCGGGACATATCCAGCGAACGCCTACGGTTTATATGATATGTCGGGTAATGTCTGGGAATGGGTTCTCGATGCGTATGAAGAGGATTTCTATGCGAATTCACCGCGGCGGAACCCAGTTGCTGGTGGCAGTATAGAGGATATTATAAATAACTTCACGACTATTGAAAATAGGCGTGTCATACGCGGCGGTGCTTACGATACGGATTGGGAGCCTAACACTGAACCGATACATGTGCGTGTCTACTCTCGATCATCGTATGATGCTTTGCACTCGGACTACACTTTCGGATTTCGGTGTGTAAAGCCAGTAAAGCTCTAATTTATCAGCTGTCAGACGGACAGAAGAAACCTATGCGTCCTGATAGTTGATGGAAGCCGGAAGTCCGGTGCGGTTGCAAACCGTGAAGAATACGCAGAAATACGCAGAAACACCCTATCAAATACCCCTATCAAAGACACCAAGCAAAAACCCTACTGGGTCTGGGGAAAATCGGAAAGAGGAGACGAATTATATGAACAAACCAGCGGGCGATATCCGCTCTATTCTTGCCACGGATTGTGGCAGCACAACTACCAAGGCGATTCTGATTGAAAAACGCGGCGACGAGTATCAACTCATCGTGCGTGGTGAAGCACCTACTACTGTTGAGGCACCTGTCGAAGATGTAACCGCAGGCGTTATTAACGCCATCACCGAAGTTGAGGAACTTGCTGGACGCAAACTCCTTGATAACGGTGTTATCATAAAACCACAAAGCGGGGACACCGGTGTTGATGTCTATATTTCGACGAGTAGTGCTGGAGGTGGGTTGCAGATGATGGTAGCGGGTGTTGTCCGTAACCTGACAGGCGAAAGCGCGGAACGTGCTGCGCTCGGTGCTGGTGCGATCGTCATGGATGTCATCGCTTCTAACGACAAACGGCTTCCACATGAAAAAATCGAGCGCATTCGACATCTCCGACCTGATATGTTACTCCTCTCTGGCGGGGTTGACGGTGGGACGACTTCACACGTCGTTGAATTGGCTGAGATTATCGCCGCTGCACGTCCGAGACCACGGCTCGGTATCGCTTATGAACTCCCTCTTATCTATGCTGGGAATATAGACGCACGAGAATCGATTCAGGAACGCTTGCAAGATGTCATGGCACTCCAGACGGTAGATAACCTGCGTCCCGTTTTAGAGCGTGAAAACCTGATGCCGACACGCCATAAAATTCAGGAACAGTTCCTTGAGCATGTCATGGCGCACGCCCCGGGTTACAAACGACTCATCGACTGGACAGATGCCCCGATTATGCCGACCCCTGGGGCAGTGGGTGAAATCATCCAGACGGTCTCTGCACAACAGGATATTGAAGTGGTTGGTGTAGACATCGGCGGTGCAACGACGGATGTCTTTTCTGTCTTTAAAAATAAAGAGGCAGCACCGATCTTTAACCGGACCGTGAGTGCGAACCTCGGTATGAGTTACAGTGTCTCAAATGTCCTCGCTGAAGCCGGTTTGGAAAACGTGCTCCGATGGGTACCGTTCGATATTGAAGTGGGGGATCTGCGTAATCGTGTCAAGAACAAGATGATTCGTCCGACAACGATTCCGCAAACCTTGCAAGAGTTAATCCTGGAGCAAGCGATTGCGCGTGAGGCGCTCAGACTTGCCTTTGAACAGCACAAACAACTCGCAGTTGAGTTGCGGGGTGTGCAGCAACAGCGCACGATCTCTGAAGCCTTTGATCAGGCGGAAAGTGGTCAGACGCTTGTGAATATGCTTGCTTTGGATATGCTCATCGGAAGCGGTGGCGTTTTATCGCACGCGCCGCGTCGGCAGCAGGCGATGCTCATGATGATAGATGCGTTTCAACCCGAAGGCATAACCCATCTCGCCGTTGACAGCATCTTCATGATGCCCCAACTCGGTGTGCTTGCGCAAGTCAATCCTGAAGCGGCTACACACGTCTTTGAACGCGACTGTCTTATCCACTTAGGCACCGCTATTGCTCCGATCGGTAAAGGGCATACTGGCGATGAGTGTCTGACTATCGAAATCAGTGGTGAAGATATACCGTCAACACGTGAAGACATTCAGTTCGGTGAACTCCGTCGCTACCCGCTGCCATTGGGCGAGAAAGCGACATTGAAGCTCCAACCTGCACGTCGGTTTGATCTCGGGGCGGGGAACGGGAACGCCATTGAAACCGAGGCGATAGGCGGTGTTGTTGGTTTGGTTGTTGATACGCGCGGCAGACCGCTTGAAATGACCACGGACCCCGAACAACGCGTCGCGCAGCTCACGAAGTGGCAAACCGCTTTAGATGCTTATCCAACCGAATAAAAAATAATGGGTGTGGTGTGTAGCAGCTGCGAATTATTTCTTGACAAATTATCGTTTAGAATGTATACTATATACATAGCGATAAATCCTATTATGAATCCCAATTACATTCGGATTCAAAATCTGCTCACAAAATAGTAGGTTCCTAAAGCCTGCTATTTTTATGAATTGTCTATAAGGAGGCAAATTTTAATGAAAATTGTTTATGGACTGACATTCGCAATCGCGATTGTCTTTGCACTGGTTATTGGAACTTCGCACACTGTGTTCGCGCAAGCGAACGATATCGAGGGGGGCCCCCTGAAGGCCGACGAACTCCTGAAAGATCCAGACCCGAACGGCGACGGTCTGAGAGAAAGCCACGCTAACAACAAAAATTGGATTACGAAGTGGTATGGTCCCGATGGCAACTATGAAAACAACGGTGGTTTTCAGGCTTCTTCTCGGAGAGATCTTATTGATGAAGGCACCAACGGTAAACTCACGGAAACCAAACTTTCGACAGCCGCAGGCTTGAACCTTACAAAGACCTTTGATATGGAGTGGAAAGCTGGGAACGGCGGGACACGAAAATGGACAGTCTTTGAACTCGATCCGGCAGACGGGAACAACATGAACCGCGGTGGCCCCGTGGATAACATTGATACTTATGGAATGATCGTTATTCACTCGCCTATAGCGAGAAAAGCCATCATGTCCCCCGCACATGACGATCACGCCCAAATTTGGATTAACGGCGAAAAGTGGTACAACAACTCCAGATGGACGGGTGCCGCACAAACGATCCTTCACAATGTCGAAGTCGATTTGAAAAAGGGTGGCAATGTAGTGCTCTATCGGGTTGGTGAATCCGGGGGCTCCGCGTATATTAACCTCCATTTTGATGATGAGACCCACAACAAAGCCAAAATTTACCCGAATAAATCGAAGGATCAGAAGGGTTTCTTTAACGAAGTCGCTGGTGTCCTTGATGTCGATCCTGTAGGGAAGTTGACAACGACTTGGGCAGATATTAAGCAAAACCGTTAGTGAACCCGAAGTCCTTCCTCGCGTTCATTATAGTCAGGACTTATGCAAAAAGTTGGAATTTCCGTCTTTTATAGTAAAACCTATAATTAATTGGGCACTCTCAAACAGTCTAAATGCCTATAACAGGCATTCAGACTGGCACAAACTAAAAGTTTATGCTACAAAGATGTTCACTTATTTATGGGCTTCACTATAAACCCCCTAAATCCCCCTTATCAGGGGGACTCTAAAGCGGGATGCGTAAGTCCTAATAGTTCTATTGACAAATTTTCGTTGAGATATTATAATAATTTGTAATGTTGAACGCTGTTTCAACGTTATTAATCTACAGAGAAGTCTAAGTTACGTTGTCGTTTAACTTAGGACTCTTAACTATTAGTCTACAAAAAAGGATATAGAATGAAAAAATTTAGCATTCTCACACTTACGATTGCAATTGTTTTCACACTCGTTATCAGTGGCTCGCAGTATCTATTTGCGGCTGACCTCATCCAAGGGGGCCCACTGGCTGAAGACGCACACTTGGAAGACCCAGACCCGAACGGGGACGATCTGAGAGAAGATCACGCTGACAATGAAAACTGGATTACGAAGTGGTATGGGCCCGATGGCAACTATGAAAACAATGGTGGTTTTCAAGCTTCCGCACTCGTTGACGTTATAGCAGAAGGTACCGGCGGACAAATTACCGATGCCTCGCTTTCAACTATGGCAGGCTTGCTCATGACACAAGATATTGATGTGGAATGGGGAGACGACCACGGTGGCACACGTGCTTGGACGGTCTTTGAAATTGATCCCGCAGATGGGAACAACATGAACAGAGACGGTCCTGCTGATAATATCGAAACCTATGCGGTTATTGTTATTGACGCGCCGAGTGCTATGACCTCTATCATGTCTCCTGCACACGATGACCATGCCCACATCTGGATTAACGGCGAGAAATGGCACAACAACTCCAGATGGACAGGGGCGGCACGAACGATTCTTCACAATGTTGAAGTCGAGTTGCAAAAAGGCGGGAACGTACTCCTGTATCGCTGCGGCGAATCTGGCGGTTCCGCATATTTCAACCTGCACTTTGATGATGCAACCCATGACGCAGTCACTATTTACCCGAAAGACGCAACGGATAAGCAGAGTTTCTTCGATGAAATCGCACCGCTGACCTCCGTTGAACCTGCCGGGAAGTTGACTACAACCTGGGCAGACATCAAGCGGAAATAGCCATCTATTATCGCTATTTTTTCGAGGCGCGCTTCTTACGGCGCGCCTTATTTTTTTAATAGTTATCAGTTTTCAGTTGTCAGTTTTCAGTTAAAGGCGTCATCGGTTGTCAGTCGTCAGTTTTCAGTTAAGAGGTTTCTGATAGTCTATCATCTCTTTGTAAGCGTTGTTATGGATTTGGGAAACAACCGTAACAAAAAGACGTTAATGAATCCAAACCCAGACTGATAACTGATAACTGATAACTATTTTCTCTGATAACTATCCCCTCTGACAACTATTAAACTTGACAAATCCGGATTGGCACGTTAAAATATTTCCACAGCATCTACCCTAACTCGGCCTATGCGACATACATGCCTTATCTGCTTCTTAATTTTACTCGCTTCTGTGCTCGTCGGCTGGATCGGCGGTTGGTCGCGCGGGATGAACACCGGGCACGAGGCGTATCTGCAAGGAGACTATAACGCGGCACAAATCGCTTTTCAAGAGGCGACGTTTCAGAAGCCTAATAATCCGGTCGCTTATTATAATCTCGGCACTGTACTCTATAGAAGCGGTAGGTTTGGCGAAGCAGGACAGGCGTTTCGGGAAGCGTTGGCAAGGCACAGTGGAAAAACCGAGCGGACGCTAAATCTGGCACATATCTATTACAACTTGGGAAATGCCGAATTTAAAACCGGTGATCTCGGGCGCGCTATTGATGCTTACAGGCACTCGCTCCGTTTGAACCCACAGGATACTGATGCCCAACACAACCTTGCATTGGCGCTTCGACTCGCGCAACAACAAAAGGATTTAGCACAACAGCAGCGTGCGAATAAAAACGCGGAACCGCAAACTAAACCGGACGATATTGGCGAAGCGGAGGCACTTCAACTCCTCAAACGTTTTGGTAAGAATGAAAATAGGCTACGGCAAAAATTACTGCAGCAACAGCGCAAGAGCGGACCTCGACGTGAGAAGGATTGGTAAACCGCAAAGAAAAACGATCCGTGTTATTTTCACGGTACTTCTCTGCCTATCCGGGCTTCTCACCACTGACCTGTGTCTGGTAGCAGCGGCTGCGCAGCCTATTATCAATGTCGCTGCTGTGGTAAATCCACGTCAGATTCAGCTTGACGAGAAGGCACGGTTGGACCTCACGCTTTCAGGGGATACCGCTATCGCGCACATTGAGGCACCGAAGTTCAATTTCCTGCCTGCGTTTCTCGCGGTCCCGCTACATTCCGAAACGACACCCCGATTGGAATCAAATAAGATTGCCGTTTCTATGGCGTGGGCGTATGAACTGATTCCACAGGCAATCGGCGACTTTTCACTCTCCGATGTCCGTTTTGCCTACCAAGGCAACACCTATTTCGCGAATCCCGGGTCCATCCGCGTCAGTGGTGCCAACACTTATACGGATGTTTCGACGCGGAGCGTTCATCAAGTTGAAGCCGAGGTGAGTACCGCCGAACCGTATCTCAATGCCCCGCTGACATATACCTTTCGCTATCTCTATACCGCGGTGCTGCCGACGCAAGCGTCGCCAACCCCACAGCTCCCAACGTTCCCCGACTTCTTAGTTGAGGAACTCCCACCGCTGTCCCCACAGACGCAGCGGATTCGTGGGAGAACATTTTGGGTGCAGGAACAGGTGCGCCGGTTATATCCACAGCGGACAGGACAACTTGTCATCGAACCTGCAACATTAATACTCCCGATTCCTCGTGGACGTAAGACGTTGAAAACGAACCCCTTGAAATTGACTGTCCAACCGCTGCCCGAAACTGGAAAGCCTTCGCAGTTCAGCGGTGCCGTCGGCGAATACCAAATTTCCGCTTATGCGGATCGGAGTGCTATTGAAGCGGGACGTGCGCTGACGTTGTCCGTGCAGATCTCTGGACGGGGCAGCATGCAAACGGTCACAGCACCTCAACTGCCAGCGATACCGGGTGTTGTTGTGAACGGACCCAACCTCGTTGAAGGCTCTGCACCGACAACTCGAACTTACGCGTATGCCTTAATTCCTGCTCGATCGGGAACGCTGCGTATCCCTGCTATTGCCTATATCTACTTCGATCCAAGCCGGGCGGTTTATGCAACGGTACAGACGAACCCTATTCCTGTCTCCGTGCGTCCAAATCCGAATGATGCCGTTGGTGTTGTTGATACCGAGTCTTCACGGTGGTGGATATGGATAGTATTATTGGTGGTGCTGAGTTTCGGTGTGTTGGTTGCAAGTTTTCTCTGGTACCGTGTTAGGTTTCAGAGGGCTACGGATACGGCAGTAAACGCGACGACCGGAACGGTGCCGGTTAACAACAACGAACCGAAAGGACGCAGCGGAAGACAGGCGGAAACGGAAACCGCACCGCCTATTTCAGAAGCACGTGATGCGCTTATAGCACTCGCCCGCAACGATGCTACAGATGCAGCGACGGCGTTTGCGAATACACTCGCACAGACATTGTATCAATATCTTGAGGACACACTTGGGTTGGCACAACGCAATATTGACACGGCGCGCGAGGTCTGCGTGCAAGCCGGTGTCCCCGAGGCTACACTTGAAGAGCTCGTTGATCTCCTTACGAAATGTGATTACCATCGCTTCGCACCCGTGCCGCTCACGGCGAACGAGCGTCGCACGTTAATCGCACGCGCCGAAGCAGTTATCAGCGAATTAGCCGTCAGGTAAGAAGTTTCTATCAGCGGTCAGAAAGTTTGCGAGTGTATCTAAAGTTGCGAAGTATCCTAAAGTTGTTAACCACTTTAGGGTCACTGCGAGGCATTTATAGTAGAGCCCGTAATTATTTGCGCACGTTTTGAAGAGACGGGCAATGAATTGCCCTACTACAAACGCTGCTCTGGTAAGAAACAAGTGTATAAGTAATTTCAAAATCTACTATAAAACTTTCCGATAACTGATAATCGATAACCGATAACTCTATAAGGAATTGCTAATATGGATACTATGGATATATTCTCTCTCTTGGTTCTCTGGATACACGTTATTGCCGCTGTTGTATGGGTCGGGGGTAACCTCATTTTAGCGATGGTGATTGTCCCGCACTTCAGACAGAACCTACCACCTGTCGAACGTATCAGACTCTTGACGCAGATTGGCAAACGCTTTGAGCCTGTTGTTTGGGGTTGTATCGGTGTGCTATTTTTTACCGGCATCGTTAACATCTTTTTCTCCGTTGACATCACTTCCGCAAGTCCAATCTCTGATGCGTTTATGCGAACCCTTCTCATCAAAATCGGACTTTTCTTCGTGTTGATTATCCTCACGGTCTTGCACAGTATGATTTTCGCACCCCGCTTGGCGGCAGCGATAGAGGATTTAGATCCGACACTTGAAGAGCTTCCACCCGAAATCAAGCCGCTCCGCTCGCAGATGTCAGTTATATCCAGTCTGATGGGTGTGGTTTCGTTGTTGATTCTGCTCGCTGCGGTTGCGCTCCGTATGGGGATTTGATGTAGCGATCAGCCGTTAATTGTCTGAATGCAGGTCGCATTTGGGGTTTTTGCTTGGGGGTTTCTTCACGTACGCCGCAAATCGCTGATTTTCGCGGATGACGTGGATTGCGCGGATTTTTGGGGTTAATGGTCTGAACTGTGATTTATGGGATTTAGGGATTTGCTATGATTTTATACTGGATCGTTGTCGGGAACCTTTAGTGGTTGTACATTCCTAAAGCTTCACATCTGCAGCGATCACACATTCGGACATCTCTTCATTGTGTCTGCATGCCTTTTCAATCTGGCGGATCTAACAGTTTTGATCGGTTGACGGGAAATTGGAATCCACACCGTCCAACTATCTTTTTAAGCGTACCTGCAATCCATTCGTCAGCGTGTGGTGATACAATTACTTCGCCATTTTCACCAATCAATGTTTGAACATTAATATCAAGAGGCTTGCCGAATTCATAAGAACCATCACGAATTAATTGAGGGTGTTTCATAAATCGTTAATTTTTATCGAGAGACGGTTTTGATATGTGTA
>JAPOZO010000087.1 GCA_026706025.1 Candidatus Poribacteria bacterium | reverse complement strand
TAGCTCGCTCCTACAGATGATCTGCATTTAAGGGACACCTCTATGCGAATGGGTAGATTCGGCAAGAATCTTCGCTGCCTCAGCGATGTCGTGTTGTATTTGTCGAATGAGTATCTCAGGATTCGGAAATTTTTGTTCACTCCTAATTTTCTCTACGAAAAATATTTCTACAGGCTTGCCGTAGATGGTTTCATGAAAATCAAAGAAGTGACTTTCCACCTGAACAGTTGTGCCGTTAAATGTAGGGCGCAGACCGATGTTCAACACACCGTCTAACCACCGTTCCTCTAACTTCGCCCGGATAGCATAAACGCCATTTGGTGGACACACCTGATTCTGTGTGTCTATATTAGCAGTTGGAAAACCAATCTCTTTGCCACGTCCATCACCATGAACAACATGACCGAGCAAGGAATAGGATCGCCCTAATAATTGTGAACTACAATGCAGATCACCGTGCGAGAGTGCTTCTCGAATTCGGGTGCTGTGGACGGGTGCCCCATTGATCTCCGTCGGTGGAACAATAGTGACATCAAACGGATAGGCCTCACTGAGTTCTGCCAGCCGTTGCGCATTGCCAGCGCGGTCTTTGCCAAACTGACAAGCATATCCAACGACAACATGTCTGGCTCGACACTTTTCTAAGAGGACCTGTTCTACAAATGATTTCGGAGACATTGCTGCTATTTGTGCATCAAAACTGAGCATGACGATCTTATCAATACCCAGCTGCTGAAGAATTTCGACGCGTTTGGAGAGCGGAGTGAGAAGAGGTGGACACCGTTCTGGGGCAAGGAAAGCGAGGGGATGTGGATAAAAGCCGACCAAGACACTCAGCAACTGATGCTGTGCAGCACGTTCAAGAAGGTTACTGATAACGGCTTGATGCCCAATATGAATCCCATCAAACACGCCAAAAGTAACCGCTGCGCCTCTATCGAATCCGGTTATGTCATCCAACCTACAAGTTGTGGGGGAGGCTTGTAGATGGCTCCTATTATTAGGGTTTTCCACGTTGGTCAATCCTTCTGGCAATCACCATGTTCCAAAGCACTCTGATCAATGTAACGTTGTGCAGTTTGAACAAGGGTATTAACGGCTGAAAGGTAAGGCATGACAACTCTGCAACCTGCAGCGCGTGCGTGTCCGCCCCCTTCAAACTCAGATGCAAGTTGGCTTACATCAACGTGTCCCTGGCTCCGCAGACTCACTTTTGCGCTTCGATCGGTCATCTCAGATACACAGAGTGCCACCTCAACACCGGCTATTGCTTGAATCTGATTCACGATGCCTTCTACCGCGTCAGCAGTCGCTCCGGTTTTTCTGAGCATCCCTTGTGTAGCGTACACTGATGCGATTTTTCCATCCTCAGTCACCTGCAATGTGCGGAGGATTTCACTTGCGAGCCGAATTTTAGCGACAGGAAGTTGCTCATAAACGTTGCGGTAGACTTCATCTGGTGCGAATTCCCCTATCTCAATTAATTCTGCAGCGATTCGATGTGTTTCAGCTGTCGTATTGCTGTAGCGAAAACAACCGGTGTCAAACATAAGTCCTGTATAAAGACAGAGTGCACACGATTTATCTATTGGTGTCTGGTGATATTTAATGAGTTTATAGACAATCTCCGACGTAGAAGAAGCTGAAGGCATAATGAGGTTGATGTCCCCGAAGGCCTCTGCGGTGGCGTGATGGTCAATGTTAACGAGTTTGTGCGTCGGGAGCAAGGATTTGGCAAGTGTTTTCCCAATTCGTTCGAGTGTGCTTGCATCTAATACAATTAACACTTCTGGCTGATAGGTACTAAGCGCATGTACATCCTCAATGTTCTCCCAGCAAGGCAGAAATTTATAGTTCCCCGGTACAGCATCTGTATTAAATATTTTAACAGATTTTCCGAGCCTCGTGAGAAAGAGGTAGAGTCCTAATTCGGAACCGATTGCGTCGCCATCAGGGTTAATGTGCGTTGAGAGTGCAAAGTCATGGTAGCGATTGAATAGGGTAAGGAGTGCGCGGTAGTTCTGCATATCCACTATCTTTAAGGTGTTCATGAAAGGTCGGTTGCCTGTCCTTCGGATGTCTCGTCTTCTGATGTAACAGACTTGAGGAGTCCATCTATTTTGAAGAGGTAGTCAGCGGACTCATCAATAGCAAACCTGAGTTCGGGCGAATACCGGAGCGTGAGGCGATTCCCGATTTCTCGCCTGAGAAATCCTGCGGCACTTTTCAGCCCCGCGAGTGTTTTGTCTTTCTGTACCTCGTCCCCAATAACACTGACTTTGACATCCACATACTTCAGGTCGGGTGACACTTCTGCCTGTGTGACAGTACAAAATGCGACACGTGGATCTTTGACAGAACGTTGGATAATCTCACTCAATTCCCGTTGAATGAGGGCTCCCACCCGATCTTGTCTTCTACTATCTGCCATGTTGTCCCTATCTTTCAGAGCAAGTTTGACTTGCGAGTTTCGTCAGAAGAAAAATTCTGTTTCGTAATCTACTAACTCAGCGTCTACATTTTTCTCAACAAAAGCGATGACATGCGAGATAAGTTTATTGAGATGCGCTACATCGTTGGAAACAGAAACAGCGGCTAATACCGCGAACTGATGTGCATCTAACGCTTCAACTTCCGCAATAGCGATATTAAAGCGATTTTTGAGTCTATCGACAAGACTTTTGATAACCCGGCGTTTCGCCTTCAACGATTGGCTATCAGGGATGCGTAGCCGGATTTTACAAACACCGATATGCATTAATAAGGTGTTAATTAATTGTGATAGTAGGCACGGTGTTCAACCGCGCTGTTTGGGTAAATAAATTATTCTACGAGCTCAAGTGCTTACGAAAGGGAACGTGCGACTTGCTCGTGGACATAACACTCAAGAACATCACCAACCTGTAGGTCGTCGAATGTCTCTATGCCGATGCCGCATTCATAGTTCGCTTGTACTTCGTTCACATTATCTTTGAATCGACGCAGCGAATTGACTTTTCCTTCGTGAATCAAACGATTATCGCGAAGGATACGAAGCGGTTGATTGTAAGAAATGCGCCCCCAATTGACGTAGCTGCCAGCAACTAAACCGAGCCGTGGCACCCTAAACAATTCGCGAACTTCAGCCCGCCCGATAACAACCTCTCGGACCTCAGGATCAAGTAAACCTTCCATCGCCGATCGGATATAGGAAATGAGGTTATAAATTATGTTGTAGGTCCGAACATCAATTCCCTCAGCTTCTTTGGCTTGTACGGCTTCTGTCGTAGGATGAACGTTGAAACCGACGACAATAGCATCAGATGCGGAGGCGAGCAAAATGTCGGTTTCAGTAATACCGCCAACGGCCTGGTGGATAATGTTGATTTTAACTTCATCGGTACTCAATTCGAGCAGCGATGAGGCAACGGCTTGTATGGAACCTTGGGTGTCACATTTGAGCACGACATTTAATTCTTTAATCTCGCCTTCCTGAATCTGTTGGAATAGATTTTCCAAGCTGACATGGCTGTTTGCGCCGAGTTGCTCGGTCCGGTACTGATCTTGGCGGGTTTCGCTGATGGTGCGGGCATCTCTATCAGATTCAACGACGTAGAACTTGTCGCCTGCCTCAGGTACCCCGGTAAAGCCGAGTACCTCAACAGGTACCGAGGGGCCGGCTTCTTTCATCCGTTTCCCAAAGTCGTCCATCATTGCCCTCACTCGCCCCGAATATCTACCAGAAACAAAGACATCTCCAACCCGCAAGGTGCCGGACTGGACGAGAACAGTAGCAACTGCCCCGCGTCCTTTATCTACCTGTGCTTCAATAACCACGCCGCGAGCAGATTTATTTGGGTTCGCCTTAAGTTCAAGAAGTGCCGCCTCCAAAAGGAGCATCTCAAGCAAAAAGTCGATGCCTGTTCCTTCTATAGCAGAAGTTTCAACACAAATAGTTTGCCCACCCCAGTCTTCAGGGACAAGTTCATGTTCTGTTAATTGTTGTTTGATATAATCTGGACGCGCGCCAGGGACATCTATTTTGTTAATAGCGACGACAATAGGGACTTTAGCAGCTTTTGCGTGGTTAATCGCTTCAACAGTCTGGGGCATGACACCGTCGTCAGCTGCAACAATGAGCACAACGATGTCAGTCACCTGTGCGCCCCGTGCGCGCATTGCGGTAAAAGCCGCGTGCCCAGGGGTATCTAAGAAAACGACACTGCCTCCGTCTAAAGTCACATGATAAGCCCCGATATGTTGTGTAATATTCCCTGCTTCAGATTCACTGATGTTTGATTGACGAATAGAGTCCAAAAGAGAGGTTTTGCCGTGGTCAACGTGTCCCATAATTGTGACAACTGGCGCCCGGGGTTGCAAAGATTCTGGTGGATCGGGCACCTCGACTAACAGTTCATCCTCAAGTGTCGGTGATTTGATTACATGAAAATTTAGGTGTTCCGCAAGCATCACAAGGGTATTATAATCAAGCCGTTGATTTATGTTTGCCATTACCTTTAATTTCATGAGTTGCATAATCAGTGCCGAAGGCTGCAACTCAAGTGCCGCGGCGAGGTCGGCAACAGTTGCGCCCTCTTCGATTTGCAAATCGCTCGTTGTATTAGATAATGCCTCTGTGGTGTCTTCAACTGCCCCCTGAGGTGTAGCAACGGTTTCCACCGATTCAACTATCTCGGACTCAATCAAGGCGACGGTATCCGCATCAAGGGTACTCCTATCATCTTTAACGCGGACACCATGTTCTTCCAAGAGCGCGACAAGTTCCTTGGTTGTTATGTCGTATTGCTTTGCCAATTCATAAACCGGTGTACCCTGATCTTTTTTTTCTTCACGATTCCCTTTGGCGGATCTTCGCCGCTGGCGTGGCTCTTTGCTCATGATAGCTCCTCCTGTTTTTCTATTGTGCTGGCGGATTTCTCGGTCCATTCAAGAAGGACTTCCTCAAACCGCTGTATAACCCCAGTTGTCAGTTGTACACGTAATAGCGAATTAATCCGCCTCGGAGACTTAAACGCTTTCTGAATACAAGACTGAGAGCGGCAGACATAAGCTCCGCGCCCGTGCAATTTCTTCCGGTTGTCAATTCCGAGTGTTTCATTCTTTTGACTCGCAAATCGTATCAATGTTTTTTGCGAAAACTTTCCACGGCACCCAATACAAGTGCGAATAACATCCGTCAAGAATTTCACCCACTTTTTTCACCCTACAATTGGTATACCGATAATCCTCGCGCCGGTATTAGATATCAGAAGGTGATGCCCTCAAAAGACTATTCAGATTCAAGGTCAAGATCATCGTTTTCAGCAGTAACGTCGCCTGCCTCAACATCCTCTTCGGAATCTATCAACAGATTATTCTCCGCGTCGGGGGTTTCCGATGCCTCAACTTCAAGGGTCTCCACATCCGCATCCGCCTCAATATCCTCAGCCTCCATTCCCTCAGGCGTATTAGCAGTCTGTTCTTCAAGATTTTTGTCAGTAGCGTCTTCAGGGCTATCCAGCACCTGTTCATCAGCCTTATGAGCATCAGGTTCTTCGGGTTTAAAGAGTTCGTTAATCGAAACAGTAGCTTCGGATTCACCTTTTATGTCAACTTTCCAGCCCGTCAATCTTGCGGCGAGCCGTGCGTTCTGTCCGCGTTGACCAATAGCTAAGGAGAGTTGATCGTCGGGAACAATCACGCGTGCACTTTTATTTTGATCGTCGAGTTCGACTCTACGGACACCCGCGCGCCGCCCCAAAGCATTAGCAATAAAAGCACTTATATCCTCGCTCCATTCAACAAGGTCAATTTTCTCCCCATCAAGTTCGCTAATAATATTTTGGACGCGAGTTCCCTTAACACCGACACATGTGCCAACAGCATCGATCCCTTCTTCAGTTGCTTGAACAGCCACCTTCGCACGATTGCCCGGATCCCGCGCAATCGCCATAATACGTACCTGCCCTTCGTAGATTTCCGGAACTTCTTGCTCAAACAACACTGCTACGAGATCTCGGTGCGTTCGAGATACGATGACAGGGGCACCACGGGTCTCATTTTTTACGGATAAAATCAGACATTGTAACCGTTTGCCACGTTCATAGTTCTGCGACCGTGGTATCTCACGGGGCGGTAAAAAAGCTTCCGTCTGCTCAAGATCTAAGATGATACCGCCACGTTCAAAACGCTGGACATAACCCGTGATGACCTCACCCTCGCGACCAGCGAATTCCTGATAGATTCTTTCGCGTTCCGCCTGTTTGATTTTTTGGAAAAGGATTTGCTTCGCCAATTGCGCCGGAATTCTACCAAATTCGCTCGGATTGATTTCGACCTTCAACATCTCGCCGAGTTCAATATCTTCCTGAAGTTTCACGGCTTCCTCAATAGGAATCTCTGTGGAAAAATCACGCATAATATTAACGACTGTTTTAGGGACGTAACACCGTATATCCCCTTTTTCCAAATCAATTTCAACAGAGACATTGGCATCGGGACCGTAAACCCGGCGTGCAGCAGCGCGGAGTGCTTCCTCTATCGCCTCAACAAACACCTCTTCAGGTAAATCTGTCTGCGCAGTATTTTGACGAATAGCGTTTTGGAGATTCTCTAACATAAGTAACGATGGCGAACTCCTATTTCATATAGACTTGCCACAACAAGTTATACAATTCCAGTCCGCGTACTCCTTTCCAATTTTTGACATAACGTGCGATGTGCATCCTTCGCATTTGCGAGTTACCATTTTAGGTGTATATGTGCCTTGCGAATTTGTGAAAGCTGAACAGAGATACTCTTTCCGTCAGTTTGCGCCAAAACGACCCGCTCTGGATGTACTTCGACAACTGTGCCTTGTACATGAGAGCCGTGTTCATTTTCTGATGCCGAAGCGACTTCTATCTGAACGGTTCGCCCACAATTTCGCCGAAAATCCTTGGCAGTTCGCAAAGGTCTATCTATCCCGGGTGAAGCGACTTCCAACTGTGCATAACTCGCTAAATGCTCATGGACTTCTAAAATCGGGTGTACCACACGGTTCACTGCTTGGCAATCTGCGACCGAAAGGCCGCCTTCCTTGTGAATGAGTAACCGCAGGGTCTGTTCGTGCGTTTCAACATCGACGAGTTCAATACCATCAATGTCGAGCATCGGTGCTAACATTTCAATAATAGAGTTTTTTTCGGTTGTTGTCATGTCTATAATATATAAAAAAACGCGAAATATCCCAATAGTAGAGGTCCCTCGCGGTTCATTTTATGTTGTATCATGCAGATGGAAGGCGTAGCACTGAGGTAAACGTGTCCGCCCCTAATTCTAAAGCAGCTGCGTCGTACAACTTCTACCGATTGCCAAGCAACGGCGTATTAATTCTCTTCCATTACCTGTATTGTATTACATCATACCTGTTTTCCCTGTTACAATCAAGCCAAAACATGCAACTGAAGCGAGATTCACAAAAGCTTATGACATAATTGTATCATATCTTGTGTCGTAAGTCAAATTAAATAGGGTTTACGCGATTTTTCGATTAAATCCTAAGTATTGTGCGGTGTCGGCAAAGTTTGCGTAAATATCGTAAAACAGTCTTCGCTGGCTCAATTATAGTAAAATAGAAAAATATGTTTACACTTCGCAACTTCGTAGGGGCTGGGTGACCGAGTCCCTACAAACTATCGTGTGTGAAAATAACTATGGGATTTACTATAAGTTGTAGAAATCATTTTATTTTTCAAAAAAGTACGCTATAATATTTTCCATGAGTATGTTCCGTGAACACTGGATCGGTGGGTTAGTCGCTTACAGTACTTTTTTCATTATCTCACTTATCGCTGCCATTGCCGTTCCAATTTTTTATGATACGATGCCCGCGGATTGGAATCCAACTATACCACCGGTGGGAGCCTTTGTACAAATCATCGGTTGCTTTGCCGTAGCAGTGCTGTTTGGATTGTGGCCGGATGTTGATATCAAGAGCAAAAGCCAGAAAATATTTTATAGTGTACTCTTTGTGCTGAATGTGGTACTGATTGTTTTTTTACAGAGGTACCTTGAATCGGCACTCTTAGGACTCTTCGCGATGCTCCCGATTATGAGCAAACATCGTGGGTGGACACACGCCAAAATTACCATGATCTTGCTGCCGAGTGTGTTCCTGTTCATCCCGATTTATGCCGGATATCCAGAATGGCAGTCAGATAGCAACCTCGCAGACCAATTCAATGCGTTACAAGAGTGGGATGACCTTCCATCCACTGTCCTCAGCGGTTTACCCTTCTATGTGGCGGGTTTCATCGGCTATGCGACACATCTCCATCTGGACGGCATCCTACTTCGTTCTCGGAAAGCACAACGCCAGAAAGCACGGGCAACCCAATGAACACAAGGATTCAGACGCTTCAAAAACTATTTGGCAATAAAACCATGCGGGCCCTTGGTAATTTTGCCAATGCGCGAGGCGTGCAGCTTTATCTCGTCGGTGGTAGCGTGAGAGATCTGTTACTTAAACGTCAGACGACAGATATTGATCTTGCCTTAGCTTCGGATGCAATTCAGTTCGCCAAAGCGTTTGCCGCCAGTATCAATGCAACTTGCATAGCACTTGAAGAAAACCCGTCCACTGCTCGCGTAATTGTCAAACAAGATGACAGGTCGGAACCTCCGTGCCTAAGCATGGATTTTGTACAATTCCGAGCGGCATCGCTCACTGCGGACTTACGTTTACGAGATTTGACGATTAATGCAATGGCAATTGCGTTTGAAAATGTGGCATTGGTTACAAATAACGCGCGTGAACAAAAACCCTTCCACGTGATTGACCCTTGTGACGGTATGAAAGACTTAGAGATAGGTTTGCTCCGATTTCCGAGTGAACAGGTGGTGCGAGATGATCCCCTTCGTTTGCTGCGGATTTACAGATTCGCAGCGCAGTTGGGTTTCAAGATTTCCGAAAGCGCGATCAATTTAGTAACAAAGCACCGAGCGTTACTGTTTAACGTAGCGGGGGAACGATGCCGCGACGAATTGATGAAAATTTTTAATGTTAAGAAGGCGCGTCCATACCTGCAACAAATGGAAACAGCCGGATTACTTACCGAAGTCCTTCCATCTATAAAAGAGACAAACAGGTCATGGAATTCGCTTGAGGTTTTTGAGAAAAGCCCAATTCCTACAGCACTTCATCTATACCGCAGCGCAATTTATGATTATCTCCGAGAAAAGCTCGGTGTGGAAATCAACCGGCGTTCATTAATCAAGTTCAGTCTACTCTTGGGAGATAACCTCAGTGGTGTCGGCGCGCACCTCCGATTGAGCCGTAAAGCAATACAGTTTATGAAACGTCTTCTCAGTGGCAGCGAAGCCCTTAGAAATAAGAATCGGCAATTGACCCAGAAACAGATAATACGCTTTATCAGAACTTACGCCTCCGACTGGTGGGGTGTGCTTCTCTATGCGGCAGCGTCCCATCCGATTGACCCAACAGTATTGAAACAGATTGCGAAGACCTATTATGAACATATCCTACCAATCAGCAAACAGGGCAGACTCATCACGGGAAATGATTTGATTAAAAACTTCAATTTGAAAGAAGGGAAACAGATCGGAAGGTTGTTAAAAGAGATTGAAGAACGCCAATTTGATGGCGAAATCCGAACGCGCGAGGAAGCACTGACTGCTGTAGCGGCGTTAATTCAGCAGTCTAATCACTCTCTTTGAGTTATAATTTCGTATGATTTTTTCGCAAAAATCTCGGGATCAATGATAGTAAAAGCATCAGGATGCCCGCGATCCCGAGATAGATTGCGGTTTTCCAAAAGTTGCCTTCGCCACTGACAAATGCCCCACCGAGTTGGACCAATACTGCTGTACCGGGTAACATAAAGATAGCAGAGACAATGACATAAGTGGGAAACCGAATGCTGGTGAGTCCATAGGCATAATTTTGAAGGTTAAAGGGGAAAATCGGGACCAAGCGTGTGAACATCAAGATACGCCATCCCTGTCCTTCAACCTGTTCATCTATTTTTTGGAATTGGGCGTTCCCCTTGACCCACCGCTCAACAAGATCGCGCGCGACGTAGCGGGCAATGAGGAATGCAACGGAAACCGAAATGATAGAGGCTATAGAGGCGTAGAATACCCCCCACAACGGGCCGAAGACGAAGCCTGCTAATACAGTTACGGGGGAACCCGGGAGAAAAAAAACAGTGGAGACAAGATAAAGCCCCATATAGACTAAGGGCGCAATTGCCCCAAAACTCGCCACCCATGTCTTGATTTTTGGAACATTTTCTAACCGAATCTCGTCTGTTATGCCGTAGTGTCTCAACACGAGATAAACTATTGTAACAATGCCGACAGTGGTCGCAATTTTAATTAGGCTCTTTTTCATTTTTCCTTGAAACCGCCTCCAAATAGGCTTTAATCTGTGCTTGATACCGGACAGGAATACGATTATTGTTCACGGCTTCGGCATACGCGCGCCCCGCGTTGAGGACTACATCGCTGAAAGGTAAATAGTCGGGATTATTGTCGCTAACCTCACCGGTAATGGCATTAGAAAAACCTTGCGTATTACCAGAAGTCTCTGCTGTAAGTGTCAACCGCTGTCCATCAATCTGTAGGATTGGTGTTTCCTCACCCATCAGCGGTGCAGAATTTTCACTGTCTGTTTCGTTTTCGACTTTGTTTGTATCGGTTGCCTGCAATGCTGACTGTGGATCGGCATCCACTGCCCCTTCATGAGTCCCTTGTACCTCGCGGCTTCCGGCGTTTTGTCCAGGTGTCCCGTCACTATTCGCAATCCCACCCTCTTGGGACGCAGTTTCAAGCGTTGCGAGTGCTAACTCCTTCTGGTTTGTTGTGAGTTGCGCCTCCAATTGTGCAAGGTCGGTTAACGCATCCATCGTCTCAAGTGCATCAATGATGTCCTGCAACGTCTCCGGCGTGACTGACTTACCCTGAATCTGATTCAGTGAATCATTGAGTGGTCCCTCCGGTAGATTTTCAGCCAAACGCTCAAAAAGACGCATGAGTTCGGCTTGGAGCTCTGGCGGTATCTCAGTCTGCTCAGCAACCGTTTGCAGTTCCGCAGCGAGTTGGTTAGCATCCATACCGCGAAAACTTTGTGTCTCTTCTGTGGCTTCAGTGATAGCGTTTTGCTGTGATTGCTGCTTGCGTACCTCTTTTTTTAAGTCGCTGAGATGTCGTTGTGCCGTGTCAAGATCCTGTGCGGTTTTCAATTGATTCACAGTATTTGCGATTTGCTCCTGTAGCGTCGAACTCTTGACTTGCTTTCCATCAAGATTCTGAATGGCTTTATCTAAAACGCCCTGCTGGAGATCCGTGAGTGGTTGCGGCACCTCGTAGAAAAAGGGAATAGCGAAAGAACATCCAATCAACAGCAACGGTATTGGAAATAGTTTCAGTAATTTTGGCACACGATATGGGCTTACCTTTGCGCGCTCTAAGGTTGTTAGCGTCTCTGCAGCATCTCGGATTTGGAGTTGTGCGAACTCGCCTTGGGGATCGGTTTGAATTAACCCAAACGCTGTGCCGAGACGCTCGCGAAGCCCCATTTTTTTGTCAACAGTCCATGCCACAGACAACAAATCTTTACGGTGGCTGATACTGAGACAGATACCTACAATCACCGCTGCAGCTACGACGATCCAACTGATACTCAGCATCTGCATCGGTAGGAGAATTACTCGATTCAGCATGAATAAAATCGCAAGCAGCACAAGCCCACAGAAAAGCGCAGCTGCGATTTTCTGTAAGAGGATCTGCCGATACATTCTATCACGAATGTCGGTGAGGGAATTTTTGATGCGTTGTGCATCTAATCCTTGAGTTTGGTTATGCTCAGAGTTCACCATGCGAGTTTCTCCGCTGTTGCCATAACCGCATCTGGGGTAATCGCCTCAAAATTCTCGCGTGCGCGATCTGGATGCGCGTCCCACTCCTTGGACGAGAGTGTTTTCATAAATTCACACGCTTTACAGGCAACCACTGCATGCCTGTCCCACGGTGGTGCCCACTGAATGAAATTTGATGCTCCAAACAAGGCAATCGTCGGCGTTTTTACGGCGGTGCTGAGATGCATCGGGCCCGTATCGTTGCTGATATAAAGATTACACCGTTGCAGGAGTGCCGCAAGTTGCATCGGCGTTGCCTGATTGACAATAATGGGTGAATACGACATCTGCGCCGCCACTTGCGTTGCTAATTCACCCTCCCGCGGTCCGGTCGTGATGACAATGTGTGCATCGTAGGTTTCGTGAAGTCGATCACCGAGAACGGCAAAATTCGCTGCGTTCCAGCGGCGGTAAGCAGTCGCGGCTCCCGGATTGAGACCGATGAGAGGTTTACCGTCATTAATCTTCTGGTTTTCAAGAAAATTGTTCATCCATGCGATGCCCGTATCATCAATAAATACTTCCGGTTCATCGTCTACGACTTCAATACCCAGCGCACGAACAACATCGAGATAGCGTTGTGTCTCGTGCTGTGCAGTGTTATTTGGTACTGCGAGACTTAATAATTTTTTTCCACCAGCATTTGTTTCAAAACCGACACGAAACGGAATTCGAGCAAGAAATGTATGAAGCACCAAGCGGAACGTTGGTTGTAGTACCACCGCCATCTGGAATTTTCGACGAGCAATCTGATAGATGAGCCTCGGCACCGAAGTTTGATAGGTCAGCACCTCATTGAGATATGGACTCGCGGACACCAAATCCTCTCGCGTCGGTGCCACCATGTAGGCGATATACGCATCGCGAAAGTGCTGACGTAAAGCACGGATGACGGGTGTTGTTAAGACTGTTTCGCCGAGTGGCGCAAGTCTGATAATTAAGATGCGGTCAATCTGCTCAAATGTAAACATCCTATCCTTTACACTTAGTTAACGGAACTGCATTTTAACCTTGTAGCCGCGATATCCTCAAAACCTGTCTATTGCTATTTTTGGCAGGTCACGGTATAATACCGCAAAACCGGCAGGAATTCAAGATGATTTCCCATATCCAAACTGTAAAAGAAAAGTATCTACGTGGTTGGGAGCGACAAGCGACTGTTATCTTGCTCGCCTCTGCGCTGCTGTTAACGCTGCATAGGTTCTACACCCGACGGAGTTTTTTCAACCGCCACTTCGCAGAATACTTCGGAAGCGGACCTCTCGCAGAAAGTTACCCGTATTATTACTGGTTTTTGATGACAGCATTCACATTGCTACTCATCCCAATTCTTGTTGCGAAATTCGGAACACGGGAAAAACTGAGTGCCTATGGGATCCAGCTCGGAAATCAGAAACTCGGATGGAGTGTGACAGGAGCAGCATGGATTTTGATGATCCCCGTGGTTATCCTTGCAGTCATCGTATATCCACCTTTCGTCGCAAAGTATCCGCTTTGCAAGGTTGTCGCGAATAGTTGGCAGACGTTCTTACTGTACCAACTCGCGTACGGTGTTTATATGTTTTCGTGGGAATTCTTCTTCCGTGGGTTTATGCTTTTCGGATTGGAACGGAAATTCGGAAACTATAGCATCTTGATTCAGACGATTCCGTTTGCGGTGATGCACTATTCCAAGCCGTTGCCAGAGGCACTCGGTTCAATTATCGCGGGTGTATTGCTGGGTGTGTTAGCGTTTGAAACGCGTTCATTTATCTATGGCGCAGCAATCCATTGGCTCGTCGCGATGACGATGGATGTGGTGGCTGTTGCTTTTTCACGTCTTTAAAGAGGTATTCCAGCCTTGTTCTGTAGATATGTGGTCGGGATCCACGTCTATAAGATGAAAAGGAGTCTTCGTATGAAACAAAGCAGAAAATTTTTGATGAGTTTATTGGCTTTTGTGATGCTGCTCTCATGTGCGCGGGTACCACAGCAAAGTACCGACAACTCCTTTAAGAGCGGTCTCGCGAAGCATAATGATGGCGACTATACGGGTGCAGTAGAGGATTATACGGACGCAATCACAATGAATCCTGAGGATGCATCCGCTTATAAAGATCGGGCAAAAGCGAGGTGTAAACTTGCGGATGCCGAATTCGCGCGTGGGAATGTGGAGAAAGCCCGAGACCTTTATCACGCCGGTGTAGCCGACTATGATAAATCCATCAAACTGAAAAAGTCAGCGGATGCTGATGCATCAACAACGGACTTAGCATCTGAAGAAGGGAGAGCGTCCACGGTGCGAGTGATGCGTTGGAATGGAACCTTAAGTGGCTTTTTTTATGGTAGTGGCTTCTTTGTGGACATAGACAAGATTGCAACGAATATCCATGTGGTTGCCAGTCCTGGTCCCGTTTTCGTCAAGTTAACTGATAGGGAGGTAATTTGGCGCGTCGAAACGGTTACTATGTTTGATGTGGAAAACGATCTTGTTATTCTAAAAATAAGCGGTGAGGGGCCACCACTGCCGCTTGAAAACAGCGATACAGTCGAAATCGGCGAGTCTATTATTGCTGTCGGGTATCCTGGCAGAAAATACAAGGTTATGGCAGGCACTATACACAGTACCAAGGATGGAGGTAATTTGCTTGTGACAACAGCCGATTCTTCTTCGGGAAGCAGTGGCGGGCCTGTGCTAAACAGTAAAAATCAAGTTATTGGCGTGCATGCAAGGAGTGACAACTCCTACAGTTTCGAGATTCCATCAAATATACTCAAGGGGTTACTCGCTGTGTCGGAACGAACGGAACCGTTGGTGGAGTGGCGGCAGCGAAAACGGATCCGTGCCTATGTTTACTTCAAGAAAGGGCAAAATAGATCTAATGCTGCGGATTACGACACAGCGATAACAGAATTCAACAGAGCGATTCAACTCAACCCTGCGTATGCCCGCGCCTACTTTAAGCGTGGGTTCGCGAAATCTAAGATCGGTGACTCTGCCGGTGCTATAGATGACTATACCCACGCAATCAAATTTAACCCGAAATATACCGCTGCTTATTATAATCGTGCGAATGGAAAACGTGACTACGCTTTATATGAAGCAGCGATTAAAGATTACACCGTAGCCATAGGGTTAACCCCAAAGTATGACAAAGGATACCACAATCGCGGACGGGTGAAGTATCTTCGCGGAAAATCTGAGGCGGATAAAGGGAATAGGGCGGAAGCCGTACTGCACTATCGAGCAGCAATTGACGATTACACCGAAGCTATCAACCTTAATTCCGCGCATGTCCTTGCCTATTATAACCGTGGGGATGCCAGAAAATTACTCGGACAGCATGAGGCTGCGAAAAAGGACTTTGAGAAGGCTAAGGAATTAGAGAGAGCTGCCAAAAAATAAACACGCCTATATTTTTCTGAAACTTACGTTCTTATAAAAATATTCTCTAATTGCAGTTGACATGCTCACCGTTTTCCTATAGAATATATCCTATACAACTTGTAGAGGCATTTTGAGAACTGGAGATTGATTTGTAGAGGAGATGAAAATATAAAATGGCTAATAATGTTTTTTCACCGGTGGAAACTGCATACCCGATTGATAACGCACATGTCAACAGTTTAGAAGCGTATCAGACACAATATGCTGAATCAATACAAGACCCGGAAGCATTCTGGGCAACGGTTGCGGAACGGTTGACGTGGTATCAGAAATGGGATACGGTTCGCGATTATGACTTTGTTGACGGTGAGATTAAATGGTTTGAAGGTGGGATACTGAACGCTTGTTATAACTGCCTTGACCGACATGTAGAAGCAGGCCACGGTGATGCAACCGCGATTATCTGGGAGGGAAATGACCCGTCTGAAGATAAGACGTTTAGTTTCAATGCGCTTCTCGCCGAGGTTAAAAAGTTTGCTAATGTCCTGAAGTCACAAGGCGTTGAAAAAGGGGATCGCGTCTGTATCTATCTACAGATGGTACCAGAGTTGGCGATTGCGATGTTGGCGTGTGCGCGGATCGGCGCTGTCCACTCCATCGTTTTCGGCGCATTTTCAGCGGAATCTCTCCGAGATAGGATCAACGACTCAGCATGTAAAATGCTCATCACGCAAGACACGGCAATGCGGGGTCCGCGTAGCGATATTCCGATGAAGGCGAATGCAGATGCAGCCGTAGCGGAATGCCCGTCTATTGAGAAAGTTGTCGTCGTGGAACGCACCGGCGACGCAGTGGATTTTGATGCCTCGCGCGATATCTGGTGGCATGCAGCGATGGCAGATGCCGACGCAGAATGCGAACCTACAGTGATGAACGCTGAAGATCCGCTCTTTATCCTATATACCTCCGGTTCAACAGGAAAACCGAAAGGTGTTTTACATACAACAGGCGGCTATCTCGTTTATACATCTTACACGCATCAACAAGTCTTCGATTATCACGAAGGCGATGTCTACTGGTGTACCGCCGACATCGGTTGGATTACGGGACATTCTTACATTATCTACGGTCCCCTTGCAAACCGTGCGATTAGCATCATGTTTGAAGGTGTACCGAACTATCCGGACTTCGGACGTTTTTGGCAAGTCGTCGAAAAGCATCAGATTAATATTTTCTACACCGCTCCGACAGCACTGCGAGCGTTGATGAAGGAAGGCGATACATGGGTCGAGAAGTATGATAGATCCACACTCAGGTTACTCGGTACGGTGGGTGAACCGATTAAAGAACCGGAATGGCTGTGGTATTACAATATCGTCGGCGCGGAACGGTGCCCGATTGTGGATACATGGTGGCAAACCGAGACCGGTGGTATTCTGATGACACCCCTGCCCGCTGCAACGCCGTTGAAACCGGGTTCGGCAACGTTCCCGTTCTTTGGGATTGAACCGGTGATATTAGATGAAGAAGGAAACGAGGTTGAAGGCAACCCAGCGACAGGTTATCTGTGTATTAAAACAGCGTGGCCCGGTATCATGCGCACCGTTTACGGCGACCACGAACGTTTTGTTGATGTCTATTTTAGTAGGTTCCCCGGCTACTATATGACGGGCGATGGCGTGCTACGCGATGAAGATGGTTACTACTGGATTACGGGTCGCGTGGACGATGTCCTGAACGTTTCTGGACACCGTTTAGGGACAGCAGAGGTTGAAGGCGCAATCGGTCAACACGCTGCGGTGGCAGAGGCAGCGGTCGTCGGTTACCCACACGACATTAAGGGACAAGGTATCTACGCGTATGTAACCCTCATGACAGGTGAATCCGCATCTGACGATGTAGAAACAGGCATCAAACAAGCAGTTAGACAACATATCGGACCGATCGCCACACCCGATAAGATTCAGTTTACGCCTGCGCTGCCAAAGACAAGATCCGGCAAGATTATGCGGCGCATTCTCCGCAAAATCGCGGAAGGCGACATCTCTGATCTCGGTGATACTTCAACGCTTGCCGACCCAACGGTTGTTGACGCATTGGTTGAAGGGAGACAGTAGAATAGTTATCAGTCGTCAGTTAAGAGGGTTTGTGTAGCAGCTACAGTTTCTATAGATATACCACCCCTAATGAGGTTTAACAAATAAATTGGGTAATTCAGGCACTGCGACGTGCGATGAATCGCACTACTACGAACCGATCTGCCTGTTAATCACACGTCTTAGAATTACCCGATTAAATTCTTAATCTTCATACGGGGTGAAGAAAGGACTTGGAAAACGCTTTGGAAATACGCAGAAATACCCAAGCAAAAACACCAACATCTATCAGTAGCAACTTGGGTTAATTGATAGCTGACGGCTCTAAAAACTGATAACTACTCCCCGAAGCAGTTCGGTTTTTAAGTCAAGTAATTCATTGTGCATTAAATTTTCAAGAAGTAGGGGTACACATTGGCATCAGCACAGAAGATTGTAAATGAACTAAAAAAACAAGGCATCACACACGCCGTAGGTGTTCCAGACAATGGCAGTGCCCGAATTTATGAGCTTTTACGGACCGAACCCGGCATTGAAGTTATTACGGTAACCCGTGAAGGAGAGGCATTCGCTCTTGCCTCTGGCTTGTACGTGGGCGGTAAAAAACCGGTGATAATTATCCAAAATACAGGTTTTCTGGAATCCGGCGATGCCATCCGCGGCACGGTGTTCAACATGCGGGTACCAGTCGTCGTATTCATCGGCTATCGTGGATTTCACAATCGGGACGCAGATGGACAATGGGTTGACTCTGTAGCAAATTTTCTGGAACCGACCCTGAAAGCATGGCACCTACCTTACGAGCTGTTAGAAACAGACAATGAGATTTCATGTATCAGCAGGGCATTTGAAACAACAGAAGCGACCTCATTGCCAGCAGCGGTTCTCCTGATTGGACACGCCATTTAAGGTATTGTGCTAATAGCCCCCATTCAGCACTTCCCCAGAATCAATGGTATACGTTCCGAATAAGTGGAGTTGCTGTGCGCATACGCTTGAGGGAAACAGCGGTGCCCCTATACTTTTATGTTGTTTTTTCTCTGAAATTACGTTAAAATGCCTTGTTATACCGATTTTTAGGGGAAATTTCACTTTTTTTTAAACATTTTACTTGACAAAACGTTTTAACATAGTGTATCATTAACATTTGTATTATTTTATCAAGCCTCATAAAAGGAGAGGAGAACGATGGAAGCCGAATTTCTCGGTGAAACGACAAGTATTGAAAGTGTTGATCCTTATATGGATGCGACATATCCAGCAGATGAAGCAGACCCTCCAGAGAGTTATAAGGGGAGCGATCAGAGCGCACTAACGAGTTGGCTTCGAAGCGTAGCAGGTCACCGCCTGCTAACCCGCGAAGAAGAGGTTGAGTTAGCGAAGCGAATTGAAGCTGGTGAAACAGAGAGTGGTTATAATGCGGATGCGGAGCAAGCAAGAGATCAACTTGTACAAGCAAACTTACGGCTCGTCATTTCAATCGCTGTGAGATACCAAGGACACAATGTCCCACTCGAAGATCTGATTCAAGAAGGAAATATTGGACTGATTAAAGCAGCGAGTAAATTTGATTATAGGAAGGGTTTTAAATTCAGTACGTATGCGATCTGGTGGATTAAACAGGCAATTATGCGTACGCTTGATAATTTTTCTCGCTCAATTCGACTCCCGTCCTATGTAGTCGCGAAGATGAATAAGTTTGACGCTGTCTACGCGACACTATGCCAAGAACTGCAACGTGAACCTCGACGCGACGAAATAGCCGAAGCATTAGACCTGTCGCTCAGGCAGGTTGAGGAAATTTTGACGTTTAACGCTGATGCGATTTCAATGGATTTACAACTTAGCGATGAACGCTCCGCCGCAACATTAGGTGATTTAATTGAGGACCCCGCGACCAGCGGCGAAGAAGGTCCTATTGCAGAAATGATTAACGAAGATCTGATCGCCCAATTTCTTAAGAGACTACCGGACCGAGAACAGAAAGTCCTGAGGATGCGTTTTGGACTCGAAGATGGAGAACGTAAGACGCTCCGCGAAATTGGCGTTGCCTTGGAAGTTACCCGGGAGCGGGTGCGCCAACTGGAGATTGAGGCAATTAAACGATTGCGCGTGTTGTATGACGAAATGGGAGAATTCCAGTCAGATCAGGCTTGGGCAGGGAAAACTGCTGCATAACACTACTCACGGAAGGCAACTATGAAGAATTTCTTGAAGAAGCTCACGGGAAATGAAACCCCTTTGCTTACGGTGACAGAAGCCGCGCAAGAGAAGATTCACGCAGTGATAGAAGCCGAAGAAGTTGAAGTTGAAGGTCTACGTATTAGCATCCAAGGCAGAACTGCTACGGCATTCCAATACAGCCTCGGTTTAGCGACCGAAGCACAAGCGGATGACCTTGTTGTTGAATGTGAGAATTTTAATGTACTCGTCGATGCCGAAAGCGCGCCGGACCTTCAAGGTGCTGTCATTGACTATGTCGACGACCTGAATTCAAGTGGGTTCAACATCGAAAACCCTAACACGCCTACTTGGGATAATCCGAAGGCACAACAGATTCAGGAACTCATCGATGAACGGATTAACCCGGCTGTTGCCGCCCACGGTGGACAAATAGAGCTTCTGAACGTTGAAGCGGATTCTATCTATATCCACATGGGTGGCGGGTGCCAAGGGTGTGGCATGGCAAATGTCACGCTCAAACACGGCATTGAAGCGATGATTCAGGAAGTCTTTCCTGAAATTAAGCACGTGATTGATACAACTGATCACGCTGCTGGGGACAACCCGTATTATTCCCCAAGCAAAGGATAACGATAACCCAGATAACATAGATGGGCGGATAAGAACATCCGCCCGTTTTTGTTTTTAACCTGACACAACGCGCGCCCCAAGGTTGTTCGCCCGCGTAATAAAGCAGGTTCCGCCATCCGGTAGTGTTTTCAGGAATGCTTCGGTCTCCAGTTTTAGTCTATCAATATCCTCCGCTATCACGCAAATCGCTGGTCCCCAACTACTCACCGCCGCCCCGAATGCGCCGTTGTCGCGCAAGTAGTCGAGTGTTAATTGAAGTTCAGAACCTTGTGCTTCAATTTCGACTTTCTTCCACCCAAACGTCTGAATATTGTTTAAGGCTTTGCCAAAGTTGGACATATCACCTTCAATTAGGGCAGGAAGTATCTGGAGCAGTAAGATGTGTGAAAGTTTCTGGGCAACCCATTCTGGTTGTGGACACAACGTCCGAAACAGTTCCACCTCTGTATCGCCATAAATTCTCGAACAATTCGGCATCACGATTAGCAATGGCAATTCTGGAAATGAATAACGGAGTAAGATCGGTGGTGGTTGAATATCACCAACAGCAGAGGAAGGGAGGAACGAAGCCTTTTCTTCAGGAAAACGGTGTCCACCATCCACGATGAACCCGCCGGTATCAAACGCTGCGACCCCAATACCTGAAGTCCCACCGCGCCCGACAGCCTGCGCGAGTTCTTGCACACCCAACCCGAATTGATACAACACATTGACAGCCTGCGCGATCCCAAGTGCGAGTTGAGTGCCAGATCCGAATCCGCAATGCATCGGGATTTCAGACTCAAATGTTAACTTAATACCGGGGAAGGGATAGATTTGTTGGAGGCGTTGGAGAACAGTGATGGCGCGTTCACGGTACACAGAGGTCGCGACATCAATATTCGTTGCCATTTCAGCGATAATTTGGAAATTGGGTTCTGCAATCGCAAGCCCGAACCCACCATCAACCCGTCCCAATGCGCCGTTCAAATCAAGCAGGGAAAAGTGTAAACGGGACGGGGTCGTAATTTTGACGTGGTTCATAGTTGTGCCGGGCTGAGTTTGGCTTGTGGCAGTGGTTTATAGTTGTAAAATTAGTAAAATGAGGTGTCTGTTTTTAAGGGGCATTTCTATCAACAACGAGTTCAAGCGCGCCGCTACCAAAGATAACGTATTTGGTTGACAGCCGATCGCGGTGCAACGTAGTGCTTCGTGTATACCCACTTTCGCCTATCTGCTTTGCTGAGTTCATCACAGACATTACCGAGGTTGGCAAATTGGAGAATTCTTCACCTTGAATCGTCAACCCTGGTTGGCTAAGAAAGAGTTCAAAGATAATATCTGTATTGCTTTCATGCTGCTGTAGAACTTTAACAAGTTGATTGATATTTTTGGGACGAAAGTTAAGCGGTGCACGTGAACGCTGCCACTGTGCGTCTGCAGTTGCGTTCATTGCCAACAGGGTAATAAGACCATCAGGGGCATCATTAGGAATCGTAATTGTCCCCATTAGCGTTATTGGACTCTCAAGGTAGGGTCGCAAAGTCATTATGACTTCAACTGTTTCCCCGGGACGATAGCGTTGTTTATCAACCTGAATCCCGTCAATGCGTGCACTTCGTCGTTTATCCACCAATTTTAAGTTAAGCTCTATTTTTTCAAACTCAACCGGTGTATAGGAATTATTGCTTAACTGTAATAGTGGAGTCCTCAGTACACTCATAACACCATATATAGGTGATCCGCCAGAGGAATAGACATTTTTATAAACGATTTCACGAGCAAGGAGACCTGGCTGTGGTTTCAAGGTAATCGTTGTGCCGACAGTAAGCGTATGGTCGGCTGCAGCGAACTCCAACGCTCGAACGAGAGACGCTGCGCCAGCCTCAACATAGACAGGCGAAAAACTACGGTGCCGAATTACCTCATAAGACCGATGATGTAGTCCGCCATCGGCAGTTTCCATATTGAGTGTCACTGGAATGTAGGACGGATGCTTACCAATAATGCCAGCGATAGCTGGTTGGCGGTCTTGTACTAAGGTCCCAATGATTTGCGTTGCAGAGGCTACTTTGGAAGATCTGAAGCGGCCCGGCATGATAAAGTGTACATATCCACCAGAAATTGGAAGGTTGACATTACCCTCACCATCCCTTGAGTGCCCGTAAGCAAGGAGTTCTGCTCCATCAATATAAGTAATCGTTCCATAGCCAAAAGCGGTATAATCCCCCCTCGCGTAAGCGACACCGACTATCTGCCCTTGTTCAACAGGCGACTTTTTTACCTGGCTGCCACCGCCTGGCGACTCAAGCGGCATCAGATTAAATTTGTCAAAAAGCGGTTTATAGAACCGCATGGTTTCAGAATTAACCCCGGACATAGCAACCGGTAGTGGGAGTTGCTCCGAAAAGTAATCCATTTGAAGACTATCGAAAGATTGACGCGTATACTTGCTACTCCCCTTAGAAAAGAGAAGTGTGGTGGCATCAATGTTTTCTGCCACCGTTTGCGTGCCAAAATTAAACAGCTGGGTACCTTGATAACTTAAATTGGGCTGCATACCGTATTCGGTAACCTTTATCATAAACTCAATGGGTGTTATGCCGAAGAGGTTTGCATGTTCACGCTGATTGCGATAACTTCGCGAGAGTGCTCCGATGAGTCTACCATCAATATACATAGGACTACCACTCATTCCACCAGCAGACCCCGTTCTTTTAAAGTTATCGCTGATTCCCTTTGCCCATACAATATGTAAACCGGGGAAGCGGTTGTAGTAGATACTCACTACCTCAAAATCGAATTCCTCAACCGTTGTCCCAGAGAACACAGTGTAACCTTTGCCCTTCATACCGAGCTTTATTTCAGAAAGCGGCATGAATTTCTCAGCATCCCACTTAATCTGTGCTTGGGCATGATAGGCAGTAAGACAGAAGATCGCAAGAACAAACAGATAAATCTTTTTCACGTAATTTCTCCACTTATCAATCAGCAGCAGTTTCCTCATATCCATTCTGCCTGACATCTCGTTCAATTAACCCGTCTCGGATATGGAGTACCCGTTTTGCGTGTTCAGCGACTTCAGCCTCATGTGTCACCATGATGATGGTATTTCCTTCATCGTTCAACCTGTTGAAGATCGCCATAATTTCTTCACCGGAGCGCGTGTCCAAGTTTCCTGTCGGTTCATCGGCAAAAATCATTGAGGGTTTATTGACTAAAGCCCGCGCGATTGCGACGCGTTGAATTTGCCCGCCCGATAACTCGGTCGACTTATGATCCACGCGATCAGCTAAACCGACAGCTTCCAAGGACTCAAATGCGCGTCGTTTGCGTTCCTTTCTACCCAAACCCGAGTAAATCAGTGGCAATTCAACATTGTTGAGTGCGCTGGTCCGTGGTAGCAGGTTAAATGATTGAAAAACAAAACCGATCTTCTTATTGCGAATGTCCGCGAGACGATTATCGGAAAGTTTGCCGACCTCTTCCCCTTCAAGGAAGTAATCACCTGATGTAGGCGTTGCGAGACACCCCAATATATCCATCATGGTTGATTTACCGGAACCAGAGGGTCCCATAATAGCGAGGAATTCGCCTTGTGTTATGGTGAAGCTCACACCTCGGAGTGCATGTACCTGTACATCGCCCATCTGGTAGATTTTTGTTAAATTTCGTACATCTATTAACATAGTGTTTACTCCTTGCTTATATTTGATGAAAATAAAAAATAAAATTCAGCACATCTATGCTAACAATACGGCATCTGTTATTCTTCGCCGTCTCCGTCATCTTTTTGTCCCTCTGTTAATTCTTTCATAGAAGGCACAAAAACGCGATCGCCTTCCTTCAAACCACCCGTGATTTGAAAGTGTGTGTTGTTGCGCTGCCCGATTGTAATATGAGTTTTAACGCCTTTTTCCTGTTTGTTCTTGCTGGATTCACCGGTATCTAACTTGACAAAGTACTGCCGCTCACTACTCACCTCGGCTTCTATATCGGGGAGGACGTTTTGATCAGAAATAACAACGCTGATCTCTATTGGTCCTTTGCGCAACCCCTTCTGATCGCCTTCCAATAAAATTTCAAGGTTGCCACGCGCCTTTTCCGTGTCAATTGTCCCGACCTGTCCAGCGAATTCCTTTCCGATAAGATTCCGAATTTTAAGTTTCTGACCTTCCTGAAATTGCCCAAGATCTGCCGAATTAATGTTGGCTTTTACGGTAAAAATTTCCGGACTTAGCACAGCAGGGATCGGTAGTTGAAGCACATCCGATTCTTCAAACACAATGATATCAACATCAGCAGACATACCGGGCAGTAATTCAGCAGGTGAGCCGGTGACCTCTACATCTACCTCAAAAGTGATAACGGAACTCTGATTTTGGGGACCGCGCCGCGTCGCGCTCGGCGAAATCTCGCTCACCCTACCCGGAAAAATACGACCGGGATAACTATCAACGGTGATTTCGGCACGTTGTCCTTCTTCTATTTTCCCGATCTCCACCTGGTTGATTTGGGTTCTCACAATCATCTGGTCAAGGTCAGCGATACGCATGATCGCTTCACCGCGTGAAAACGCTGAACGCCCTGACGTGATAATTTCACCTTCTTCAACGATGAGTTGTGTAATCGTTCCTGCCATAGGTGCAGTGACAGTTGTCCAGTCGTAGCGTTCTTGCTGAGATTTAAGTTGGCTCTCGGCTTGGAGGAGGCTCGCCTCCGCACTCACCTTTGAATGTATTGTCAACTCCTTTTGTTCTTCTGTTGTCTCTAGTATCTGTTGGAGTCGGGTCTCTGCGTCCTCAAATTCCGCTTCGTACTGCTTACGCTGTGCTTTGAGCGAATCTTTAAGCGTTTCAACGTTCTTTTCATTGAGTTGGAGTGTTGATTTCCTGCTTTCTATCGCTGTCTTCCGTGCGTTGAGGTTCTCATCTTGAGATTTTATAGTCTCTTTTTGTGATTCGACCTCTTTCTGGGCAGAATCGTACTGAGACTTAGCAACTATAAGTTGTCGCTGAGAATCTTCCAATGCCTTTTTTGAGACGAGTTTTTTATCATAGAGTTCCTTGTTACGTTGATGCTCTGCTTCTGCTGTTTCAAAGGAGATTTTTGCTGATTTAACATTTTCCTGTGAGCGTTCAAGGGTGAGTTTTGCTTGCCCTAATGCAATTTCTGCCTGCTTCAAGGCTATATTATCTTGATCAAGAGAGTTCTTTGTGGTTGCGACGAGCGTTTCAGCCTCGGTTATCCGTTGCTGTGTGTTTGCGACAAACGAATCCAAAGTCGCTTGTGCCTTAATGACAGAATTTTGCGCTTGTGCGAGATTACTTTCTTGCTGTTTCTCAGTAATCTCAATATGAAGCTGCGCGCGCTCGAGTTCTGCTTTTCGGGCATTAAGGTTCGCCTCCGCCTGCTTCTTCTGCTCCAGAATTTGCTTTTCATCAATGCGAAGCAGGGGTTGGTCCATCTCAACTTTTGCGCCCTCCTCAACGAGGATTTCAACGATCTCACCCTCAACGTTTGACCGGACATCCACCTCAATAAAGGAGCGTAAGTTCCCCGATTCACGTACGCGCACAAGGAATTCGCCGCGTCGGACGATTTCCTGTTTTACCTCGGTTTCTTTCTTTTTTTGACCGAAACTAAAGTTCATACGGGTAGCACCGATGGCTCCGAGAGCAATAACAACTACGGCAACTCCCCCTGTGATAATCCACCTTTTACGATTCTTCATGTTTACTGTAAGACTCCCATTGCATCCTGCAGGCGAGTTTGAGCGATTTTGTAATCATAGAACGCATTAACTTCATTTGTCAATGCTTGTGCATAACTCGTTTGGGCATCAAGTAATTCAAGCAAAATAGCCTTACCCACGTCAAAACGCCCTTGAATGACATCTAAACTTAGTTGGGCATTGGTAACCTGCTTTTTCGAGATATCAACGGCAATTTCACTACGCTGGAGCGTGAGATAGGCTTGCCTGACAGCGAGCGCGACGCTCCGCTCCAAGTCGCTTGCATTTTCACGTGTCTGCTCTAACTGCATCCCTAGCTCTTTGACTCGGTTTCCTAAGATGCCGCCATCAAAAAGTGTGAAGTTCAGGGACACGCCTGCACTCCAACTTCGGAAATCAGAGAAATTCTCACGCTCACGGAGGTAATCATCAAGGTTGACGTTGTAATCAACATCCGCGTTTAGGCGGGGCCAGCGTTGCAACTTTGCCAAAGTAAGGCTCCATTGCTGAGATTTTATTTGTGCCTGTCTCTCTTGAAACTCCGGACGCGTGCTAAGGGCTATCTGGATGGCTTCCTCAACCGGTATCTCTACCCGCTCAATTGTACCCCGTTCTTGGTAGAGTTGATAGGATTCGTCAACAGAAACGGTAAGTAGAACGCCAGGGTCCAATCCGAGGAGCCGGGGCAGCGTCGCTTGGGCAATTTGGAGTGAGGTGCGATTGTTAAACAGTGATAATTCATCATTGGCTTCACGAAGCTCGGCAGTCGCGACATCGGCAGGAATCAAGGTGCCTGCCTCTACGAAATCCCGTATCCGTTGTGTGTTTTCCTGTGATCTCGCTAAAACCTGTTCACTGACTTTGACGAGTTCCTGTCTTTTAAGAACATCGTAGTAAGCCACCGTAATGTCAAGAATTAAGTCCTGCTTAGTCCGTTCATTCCGGCTGACAGTAGCGGTTAGACTCTCTTTCGCCTGTGCGAAACTTCCCTCTCGTTGTCCGTTATCCCAAAGTGTATATTGCCCACGCAGCCCTAAATTGTAGTTTTCAGGTTCAAACCCGAAGTCAACACGATCAGAAAAATCGTAGTTCCCATTTGAAAAAATTTGCGGAAAATACCGAGCACGCGCATTTTTTACCCGAAGTTCTTGTATAGCGAGATTCAAGCGTGCATTTCGCATACTCGTCGATCTTTCCAAACCCATTTGGATACATTGTTCAAGCGTTAAAGGCTGTGATAAGTCAACTTCGCCGACAGGTTCTTGTGCACCGATACAAAAAACGACTGCGAACTGAAGTATAAGAATGGTTTTCAAAGGCACTTTTTGGAAACCGGCACGCAGCGTCCCTTGTAACACTGCAAGTTTTGATAAAACAGTTAACTTTATTTTCCCATGAATCATTAACAACATCTCCTTGTCCATTCCGACGCTTATCGGCATGCTGCCAAGCATACACCGTGTGCCGGTTCAACACGTTCTTACATTTGTTTGAGAAACGATTAACTTCTCCAAGATCGTATTATTATATAGATTATAGCGTCAATGCGACTCTCTTCAATTTCGCCAAGCGCAAGCACTAACTTCCGAGCATGCCTTATACACATATACGAGATCATCTCTTAATTTTTAAGTGCATGTTTTGATTTGAAAGCAGCAATAAAATACCTTGCTTATGTATTTTGACGCAATGCTTCATTAAAAGTTTAGACATTTTGACACCGCTACAAGTTCATTTTCTTGCAATTATTGCGGTTTTTTGCTAAACTATTTTGTTAAAAGGTTTTAACCCTAATTCTCGGATAGCAGTATGCCAAAAGTGAATACCGTTTTTACTTCCATTTTTATCTGTATTGTACTCGCCTCCATTGTAGCAGTATCAGCGTTCTCAATTGATTCTGGCACATACTGGCTGCTTGTAGACGCAACGCCAGAGGCAATGGCACACGAACGTATGAATTCTCTGACTGAACTTTTAACAACACGCGGTAAAGTTCCGAGTGAGCAGATTTATCATATTGAAGGTGATAGCGCCACATCTGATGAGATTTACGCGCTACTCCAAGAAATTGGGCAGCAGACACAACCACAAGACACGCTGATTTTTCTATACCATGGGATGGTTTCTAAGCCGAACGCGCACACGATGCAGCTGAGAATTCAAGAAGACGAAGATGGCATCCAAGATTCCACTCTCAATGGCTGGTTTGGAGAGAGTAATAGAGAAAGTACCGTTGTTATTGTTGATGGTTACACCGAGGAAACGAATTTAAGTGCCTACTATGGCAATCGCGAGACGCTCGGCACCGCTGCGCTAAACGTGATTCAGCCGGTAGAGAAAGCAGAAAATACTTCGCTTCTTGAGAAACTTTACGATGCACTCGCCACGGACACAACGGATTTGGACGATAATCGGCAGCTGAGCGTCTTTGAAACTTATGATCTATTACGAACACATTCTGAGTTCCTTGATGGAATTCTCGCGCCAACAGGCAATGTCGAAGCGGCACTGCTCAAACTGAGTCCTGCGCTTAAGGTCACATCACTTCCCGATGGTGCACAAATTTTCATCAACGCTGCAGAAGTTGGAAATACACCGAAACTTATCACTGAAAATCTACAGCAAGGCACTTCCACAATATCCGTAAAGAAGGTCGGGTATATCACGCCACCATCCAAGACTGCGGCATTGGAGTTAGTCCTTGGAGAGTCCGTCCACATCGGTTGGGTACTTGATCCTATCGCTGTTCACGGTAGCGTTAAAGGTGTCGCGGGTGCGTCGGCTGCCGATACGCTGATTTGGATAAATAGAACAGCATATCAACAGACTGTAGCAGCAGATGGAATTTTTCGCTTTGATGCATGGAAAGATTCAGACCTATTAACAATCGGTGAAACTTACGCGCTCTATGCGAAACAGGGTACCCAGAATTACGGTTCGGCAACTTTCACATTTGAGGGTTATAGCGATATAGACCAATCGATCCAACTTATTAAGAGAAGTTGGTTTGAGATCGCACAAATTGAATTTGACCGAGGTAACCATCAAGGGGCTGTCACCGCTTTCCAGAACGGGATTGAGCGCACGACAGATTTCCCGCAAATGTCGGCAGATTTAACGGTTTTACTTCTCAGTTCCTTTGCAGATGCGTTAGAGAAGCAAGATGTTCAAGATGTGGCTTATCTCGTGGTTACAGCGAAACTTGCAGAGCAGCTTGATCAGCCTATCCTCGCGAAAAAGTATTGGGAAGAGGTAAAAACGAAAGCAGAAAAGGGGACCCCTGCCGCCGAATTGGCAAATCAACGGTTGTGGGAGTTCAATCGTGGTCGCTATCTTCTCAATATCGGTCTTATTGTACTGTTGGTAGTCCTCCTTGCATCCGGTGCATGGACGTTTTATAGATACCGGAAATCGAGACAAACACCACAAGAAGGCTGAAATCCCAAAAGCTAAACACCTTAGAAGACTATATCTTTGCCAAGAGTTCTTCCACCACCACCGTCGCATATCCACCGGCGGGAAGCGTGAAACGGAGGCGTATTCCGACACCGCCATCAACAGCAGATGCCTCATGCAGTTGTATCGGCATCCGTAAAGGTCTACGCGTCCCCGGTAACCGAATCCCTACGACCTTACGAAACTTTTCAAGGCGAACACCTTCATCTGCAAGGCTCGCTATCTCCATATCAAGTACATCGCCAGTCGGCATCCGCATTTTGTATCCGAAGATCGGTCCGGAAGGACTAATCTCAAGAGCATCTGCTCGCGGTTGTTCCGCCGTCGGGTCTCCAACGAGAAAGGGTGCGCCGTTGCTATGTTTCACAGCAATGTCGCCCGCACGGAGTTTTCCTAAATGCGGCATCCGTTTTTCTAAAATGCTGTTAAAGAGGTGCGCTTGGTACGCCGATAGATATAACTTGCGCAACCGATGCGGAATAGAAGTTATCACTTTTTTGACAGGCTTCCGTGCTAATTCCTGTTGCATCCGGCGCGCGACACTGTCCACTTGCAGTGCGTCCTCTGTGAGCATATAATGCAGGATCGTCTCCCACTCTGCTTTCACCAGTGCTTTGCCGATTAGATGTGAATCGTTTTTATTCCCAAATCGCTGCGTCCCAAATCGATTCGGTACACCTTCAGTTACCAATCGCTTCATTGATGCTTTGATCGAAGGCAGTGTATTGTGAGGCATATCGCGTAGCGTTAGTTCAAAGCGGTTACCGCGAAGATGTCCGACTCGCAATTTATGCGTGTGCCTTTCTGCCGATAAGACTTCAATATCCGACTGCTCAATCTTCAAAACCCGTTCCGGTGCTACACCTTCGACAGACAATATTTGTGTTGTGACTGCGTTCTTATCCTTTAAACCAGCATACCCGAAATCTCGCGTAGGCACTTGTAGTTCCCGTGCGATTCGGTTAATAGCTTCCAACGTGCTAAGATTCCGTTTCCGAACCGCGAAATAGGTATGTGTCCCTGCTCCGGAGGGTTCATAAAGCGGTAGTTCTTCAACGATAAAATCTTCAGGTTCTTTAAACATCCGATCTTCCTCATAGGTCTGAGTCATCACGTTATTATAGGCACGATCCGCCTATTTGTCAAACCGAGAAAACAGGAATATTTGCTTGCTATTGGCGCGTAATTGTGGTATACTTAACAGTGAATCATCCACAAAAAGGAGGGGAAGGATGGCTTACGTAATTTTTGAACCGTGCGTTGACGTAATGGACACCGCATGCGTTGATGTCTGTCCTGTGGACTGTATACATACCAGTGAAGGTGAAAAACAACTCTACATTGATCCAGATGTGTGTATTGACTGCGCAGCATGTGAACCTGCGTGTCCGGTCGAGGCGATCTCTATTGAAAGTGATGTCCCCGCCAAGTGGGCATCGTATATTGAAATAAACCGCAAATTTTTTGAGACTTTCGTTAAACCAGAAACCGCGGGCACCGGAGACGACGAAGCAGGAAAAACTAAACAAGGAAAACAACAAGGGATTCCAGAAGAATTTGCACAAATACCAGAAGTACCCGATACAAGGCTCCGTGCGCCGTTCAATGTGTTAGCGATGCTCGGACAACCCATTCTCGGCGCGTTCTCAGCAAAGTTTAAAACGCAGCTTGAAGAAATGGCAGGAAACCCGCGTGTCTTTAGTGCCGCTGTATCTACAGGTATTAATAGCCTCATTAACATAACGCTCTATCCCCTTATCCTTTTTTTCATCGGGTTCAGCGGACAAGCGGTTGACCTTTTCTCAAGTAGAGGCAACTTGATGATCTTTCTTGGGATAGTTATCGCGATCACCGAAGGTATCTACCGGTTTAAAGGCGAGTTCAGTTCAACAGAGGAACAACCGCGTTACGGTGCAGCATTCTACGGTTGGATAATGTCACTCGTTGCGACACCGCTGCTTATCGGTGCGCGTTCTGCTCTGGTTACAACCCCTCCGACACAACGGACAACAGTCCCTGGTGCAGTAGATGTAGACGGCGTAATTTACGCAGATGATATAAAGGAACGGTACCGTCGTTACGGAATGATCAATCAGGTCTCAGAAATGGCAGATTATTACCGCATTGAGATCGAGTTCCCGCGATGGGTTCCGAATTCTGCGGCGAAACAAACATTCGATCTCCCTGATAGAATGCCACACTATGACTATGAAGTTTGTCTAAGTTCGCCATGTCCTATAGATACTACACCGGCATCCGAAACGACTGTGACGGTTCAGACGCAGCTGCCGGTGAACCCTAAAACCGGACAAATGGAAGACCCTCGGTTTGAAAATGTTGTCGGACGGACAAGTTCTTTCCCCAACGGTTTTACAAGTATCTTCCCTATTGAAGGGCAACCCGAGGATTTCCATACAGATTATCGGAACAGGGTGCTTGAAATTATCGTACCGAAAACAGGCACCTATGATCAACTGGAATTGGAACCACCCGTCCATTATGCGAAACTTAAAGGGTAAGTTTTGACCGTTGTGTCATCATTAATGTCCAGTTAAGCATGATAGGTAAGCTGCATGTTGGATAAAAAGACGCTTGTTGCGTGGGATAAGCGTTACCTCTGGCATCCATTCACGCAGATGCAAGATTGGCTGACAGAGGATGTCGTCATCATCGAACGTGGCGAGGGATGCTATCTCATTGATATCGCCGGAAATCGGTATATTGACGGCACGGCTTCTATGTGGACGAATGTCCACGGTCACAATCACCCTGAATTGAACACGGCACTCAAAAGGCAGCTGGACAAAATTGCACACACGACGCTGCTTGGGTACAGCAATATCCCTGCGATTCAACTGGCACAAAAACTGGTGGAAATCACACCCGCCGGACTCAACAAGGTGTTTTACTCCGATAACGGTTCAACGGCTGTGGAAATCGCCTTGAAGATGGCGTATCAGTACTGGCAACATAACGGAGAAGCGCAACGGAAACTGTTTATCCATTTCGATAATGCTTACCACGGTGACACAGTAGGTGCTATGAGTGTTGGTGGCATTAAGAGTTTCCATACCACCTTTGATCCGCTCCTTTTCAAAGGTGTCCGTGTGTCCGCTCCTGAAATCTATCGTCCTTCTCGCGATGCAGACTCTGCGGTGAAAACGCGTTGGCTTAATGCGGTAGAAGATGCGCTCTCTGAAAATGCAGGGCAGGTTGCGGGTATCATTTTGGAACCGCTAATTCAGGGTGCGGGCGGTATGCTAATCGCTCCGAAAGGGTTTTTGAAAGAACTTGCGGTATTGGCAAAGCGGTGGCAAGTGCTTCTCATTGTCGATGAAGTGATGACGGGATTCGGACGCACTGGCAAAATGTGGGCATGTGAACATGAAAACGTTACGCCCGACATCTTATGTACGGCAAAAGGTCTCGCCGCGGGCTACCTTCCGCTTGCGGCAACGTTAACGACTGATGACATCTACGACACCTTCCTCGGCGAATATAGAGACCTTAAGACCTTTTTTCATGGTCACACCTTTACTGGTAACCCGTTAGCATGCGCTGTAGCATTAGAAAATATCGCTATTTTGGAGCGCGAGAATCTCCTATCTCAACTTCAACCTACCATTGAACATTTCAGAAACCGGCTTCAAGATTTCTATGCGCTTCCCCATGTCGGCGATGTGCGCGTATGTGGCTTCGCTGCAGGTGTAGAACTCATGGAAAACCCGAATACCTACACCCCTTATCCGTTTGAAGAAAAGGTAGGTATCCGGGTTTGCAAAGAGGCTCTCACACGTGGAGCGATGCTCCGACCTCTTGTGAATACTATCGTCCTAATGCCACCGTTGCAAATCACGATGTCAACGTTAGACACCCTATTAGACATCGTTTATACTTCAATCGAGAGGGTCACAAAAAAATAGGGCGGGTGTTTGAACCCGCCCTTGAACTGAACTTGGTTAGAAACCAGCACGCCCAACTGCCGTATTTTGTGCTCTATCCGTCACCTGAATGGTAATCGCGTGCCCGCCTGCGGGAAGTTCACCGGTTTCTAAGAGGAGCTGCTCGCTCTTAGAATCGAAGATACCGTCCTCGGGGAAAATAGCCTTCCAGTTCTCATCGTTATCAATTTTATAGACGGCTTTCTGGATAGGCGTAGCCATATCGGTAACCTCACAAGCGATTTTGTAAGTACCATTGCCATTAGGTGTAACTTGAATTTCACCGACAGCAGGTTGGGTATTGTCAACATCAAACGGCAGACTCACCTTGTCAGCGGATTTCGCCCAACCGACTGGATTGCTCAGTTTGTCTGTAGCGACAACTTTCACCTTATATCGTCCATCTGCGACAGTGGTGATATCCCACTCAAATTCGGCTTTGGTTAGTTCTTTTTTCAGGAGCCGCCAGTTCTCTTCAGTTACGGCTTTGTAGTAGAGTGTATACTGGAGCGTATCGGCATTTGCGTCCTCAACCTTCCAACTAATCTTCCATTTTTTAGAAGGGGCATCATCTCCACCACTGGATCCCCCACTTCCGCCGCGTGCGCCTGGCGGTGGTAAGTTCCCACCAGAAGAACGCCGCCGCGTTTCTTGATTGCCGCTGCCGCTGCCATCATCTACGGTAATCCCCGTAAATCGTGGCTCAACATTCGTCTGCACAGAAGCAAGGGTAACCTTCTTCAAGACGGGTGTTTTCGCTGCGTCAGTGGTTGAGAATTTAGCGCGCCATTGGATGTACTGTGCATCTTCATTAGGCACTTGGGAACCTTCCGCAGTGGTGAGTTCTTCCGACCAGTCATTCCATGTATCATCAGGCTTTTTAGTATTACCGGTACGCGTAGAGAAGACGATCGCGGTTCCTTCTTCTGTCTCACCCTCCCAGGAAAGTTTCCCCCAGCGGGATAGGCTCTTTGCGTCGTGAACTTTCGACTCAAGCGTTCCTTCATCAACATGATCGGTAGTAAGCGTAAAGAGTTTACCGGGATTGCCAGTTGCCAAGAAGGTTTTAGTGCTTCCATCAACCTCTTTTTGATGTATCGCGACGACTTGGTCGGCTGAACATTTACCGACTTCAACAGAATCCCCACTTATGGGATTGACGCGGTAGATTTTTCCCTCATTCCCTGTTCCGACAAGAATTTGGGATTCGCTTTCTAACACGATTGCTAAAATAAGTGGCTCCGGCGAATTCCAAATTGATATAGCAGTACCATCTGGTCGAATTTTGTAGATATTAGATTTATTCTCTTGCGGTGGTCCTCCACCGGGTGGCGGCGGTCCACTGGGTGTAGGCGGTCCGTTTGCGCCGCGTCGACCGCGTGATGGTTCTGCGGGCTGAGATGTAACGGCTGCAGCGTAGAGATTGCCTTTACTATCCAATTTAAGGGCGCGGACTTCTTTTTCATTGGCTTGATATATAACCTTTGCAGTGCCATCGCCCATAATATGGTAGATAACGCCGTTGTCCCCGCTTCCTGCATAGGAACCGTTTTCGTGGAGCAGGAGGGTCATAATATTTTTTTCTTCGGCATCAAATAGGACGCTGGATTCACCTTCTGGTGTAATTTTGTAAATCTTTCCATCGGTACCTGTTGCGGCATAAAGATTACCAGCATCATCAAACTGCAATGCCCATACATATTTGTCGCCTTCATTGAGGATAGTTGTAGGCGGTGTCGTAGCATCAGTGATTTTGTAAATCAACCCATCGGGGCCTGTCCCTGCGTAGAGGGTATCGTCGGGTCCGATAGCGAGGCTGTAAATGGTAACTTCGGGTGAATTATAATAGAGTTCAGCGGTGTCGCCATCAGCACTAATTTTATAGATTTTCCCTTCGTTCCCGGTACCCGCATAGAGGTTTCCCGCTGAATCTTCGACAAGTGCCCAGACCTGGGTCTCCTTCATTTTTGTAAAAGCATCAATTTTCAGAGACAACATAACGTCTCCTGTGCTTGTCAATGAAAGGTCTTTGGGCTTACCAGACTCAAAATCGGCGTGATTTTGCTGTTCCCACAACGAAGTTTTCACAGCGGATGCGACACCTGCGAAAATCAAAATAGTTAAAATAAGACTCCAAAAGGAGATGACACGGCGCATTGAAAATACCCTCCTATAGGGTTGCTTAGGCGAAACTTGAGGTGATATTGCAAGTCGCCAAATCTTTAAGGATTTTTAGATACGATTTTGTATTCACCGGCATAGAGACAAGAGCTATGTATCTCTACCTCGTCACCAAATATTGCAGGCAAAAGTTGGTGCCCCCACTTACTTTGTCTTTTTGGACCTTACTCGGCGTTCCTATCAACAACAAAGCGAATAATACCACTACCAAAGACGACATAGTCTGTGGATAGTTTGTCAACATGTAAAGCTGTCCCGGCAGTATATCCTGAATTGCCGACCACCTGCTTTGCAGTATTCATCACAGACATAACAGAAGGTGGTAAATTCGAGAATTCTTGACCTTGAACAGTGAGTCCGGGTTGCGGTACAGAGAGTTCAAAAATAATATTGGAATTGTTTTCCTCACGTTTCAAGAGTTCAACTAACTGGTTGATGTCTCTGTATCGGAAGTTAAATGGTGCCCGGGAACGCTGCCAAGACTCATAAAAACTCCCGTTGGAAGCGAGAAGCATAACAAGTCCATCGGGTGTATCCTTTGGAATCGTAATTGTTCCTGTCAGGACGACCGGCATTTCAAGATAAGGTTGCAGAGTTATCTCGACTGCGACAGTATCACCAGGGCGATATCGAAGTTTATCGACCCGAAGGCTTATAACTCTCGCCGTTCGGCGTTTATCCTCCACCTTAATATCAAGGTCAACCCCCTCAACCTGAACCTTTGTGTAAGTGTTGCTGTCCAACAACATTATTGGGGACATCACCGTTTGCATGATCCCAGAGGCTGGTGAGCCGCTCGAAGAAAAGACGTTTTTGTACGCCAACTCTCGAGTTGTGAGGTCAGGATGTTCTTTCAAGGTGATGGTAGCGTTCAGGTTGACCGTGTAATCGTGGAAATAGAACTCAAGCGCATCAAGAAGATAGGATGCCCCGACTCCGACATAAAGGCCAGATACTCCGCGGTCTCTTATTACCTCATAATACTTTTCGTGCTGCTTCCCATCGGTTGTTTGCACATTAACATTGACCGGAATATAACTCGGATGCTTTCCGATGATCCCGGCGATTGAGGTTTCGCGATCTTGGACTAAGGTCCCGACGAGTTGTGTCGGTGCCGCGACCTTGGAGGAGCGCGATCGGCTCGGCAAAATAAAATGGACATAACCGCCTGAAAGCGGTAGATTTACATTACCTTCCGCCGACGGTGTACCATGTCCATAAGCGAGGAGCTCATCATCTTTGACATAAGTGATAGTACCATAGCCAAAAAATGAGACATCACCCCGTACATATTCCGTCCCGATGATCTGTCCTTCCTCAACCGGCGATTCCTTAATACGACCACCACCCCCTGCTGCTTGAACAGGAGTAAAGTTGAACTTGTCAAAAATCGGTTTGACATATCGCATTAATTCTGGGTTCAGTGGTGGCATCGCGAGCGGTATGGACAACTGGGCGGATCTCGCTGGGGAAGCAGCCCTGGACATGTTCTCAAACCACACTTCATCAAAACTACGCGGGATCTGTGAGACTTTACCGTCGCGAAGCAACGATGCCCCCATATCTAAACCAGATGCTTGCACCGCAGCTGCAGCACCGAAATCAAAGAGTTGCGTGCCTTGGTAACTTAAATTGGGTTCCATCCCACGCTGTGCCACTTTAATCATCGATCCAATGGGCGTGACACCAAAGAGATTGGCATGTTCCCGCTGATTGAAATGTCCAAGCGAGAGTGCCCCTATGAGTCTACCATCAATATAGATCGGACTACCGCTCATGCCGCCTGCGACACCGGTACGTTTAAAGTTGTCGCTGAGCCCTTTACACCATACGACATGCCACCCGGGGAAATAGTTGTACTCAACGCTTACAACTTCAAAATCAAATTCTTCCACTTCTATGCCTGAAAATACAGTGTACCCCTTCCCTGTCATGCCCTGTTTCACATCGGACAACGGCATAAACTTTTCAGCATCCCACTGAATCTGCGCGTGGCTATGATATACAGCCAAGCAGAATACGACCAGAGCGCAAAGCCAAACCTTTTTCACAACGTCACTCCTCTCTGAACTATCAGAAATCTGTTTTATGTTCGCAACAATCATCTCAATCGCACATTGATTAAGACGTAGAGTCATCCAGTTGGTCTACCTGTAGCCTTCAAATCTAAGCCTCCGCTCAATAGGGGCGATATACGAGTTTTAATTTTTTAATTAGAAAGTGGCAAATTTGTTAGCATACTAAAGACCAATGAAAACGGCTCTATGTAATTTAATACTGTCAAGACATAATAGGATATTATAGCAGAATAATAAATTCGATGTCAACTTGAATTGATAAAAAACGCTAAAATCCTCTGGTCAACCAAGTCCACATTTTCAATTGTTATTTTTTCCCAGCCGTGTTATGCTTTAATGATAGAACTTACGCAAATTGCGTAAATGTAGGACATTTGGACGCAAAAAGCGGTAATTTTGATGTATTTAACCCCCTAAATCCCTCTTATCAGGGGGACTTTAACCTAAATCCCTCTTATCAGGGGACTTTAAAAAGAAATGCGTAAGTCCGAAATAAAAAAGAATTAGGAGTCGCACGCGCAGCATGCCGAACACAGCTTGTATCCTCGCGATCGACCAAGGGACAACAGGTACGACCGCCCTTCTTGTTGACATCCAAGGCAATATCGTTGCCCGAGGATACCAAGAATTTACACAATACTATCCACACCCCGGTTGGGTAGAACACGATCCAGAGGAGATATGGAACGCTACACTACAAGCCATAGACGCCCTCTTTGGAGAAACAGTACCAAACATTATCGCGCTCGGCATCGCAAATCAACGTGAAACAACACTCATCTGGAATCGAGAGACAGGTAAACCGATTCACCCTGCGATTGTGTGGCAGTGTCGGCGCACTACAGATAGGTGTAACACACTTCAGAAACAAGGACTTTCAGAAGAGATCAAGACGAAAACAGGTCTCGTCTTAGATGCCTACTTTTCGGCAACAAAAATCGCTTGGATTCTTGATAATGTTAACGGTGCGCGGGAACAAGCAGAACGCGGAGAACTCGCGTTTGGAACTGTAGATACCTGGCTCCTGTGGAAATTAACAGACGGTGCTGTTCATAAAACCGATTACACAAATGCATCGCGCACACTACTTTTCAATATTAACAATCTTTCGTGGGACGATAGTCTTTTGGAAATCTTCAATGTTCCAAAAGCTATATTGCCTGAAGTCTATCCATCCGCAAACAACTTCGGGACAGCGAGTTTCTATCGTAATTTTTGGCTTGAGACCTTCGGGAAAAATATATCTTTAGATGGCATCCCGATTACTGGCATCGCGGGGGATCAGCAAGCCGCCCTTTTCGGGCAATTGTGTACCGAACCCGGCATGGTGAAAAACACTTACGGAACCGGCTGCTTCTTGATGCTGAATACAGGTGCTAAAAAAACAGAAACGGAGACTGGACTCCTGACAACACTTGCTTGTAGTTTAGATGAAAACCCCGTTTATGCGCTGGAAGGGAGCGTATTTGTCGCGGGTGCTGCTGTCCAGTGGCTCCGAGACGGCATCCAGATTATTGAGAACGCAGCAGAAACGGGAAAGATCGCATCCAGTATCCCAGATTCAGGTGGTGTCTTCGTTGTTCCTGCGTTTACTGGACTCGGTGCCCCGTATTGGGAGGCTGAGGCACGCGGTGCAATCCTCGGTTTAACACGCGGGAGCACTCGTGCAGAGATCATCCGTGCCACTTTAGAATCAATCGCTTATCAATCCGCAGATGTCGTCACTGCGATGTTGACAGATGCAGACATGACGATTGATCGTTTGCGTGTTGACGGCGGAGCAACAGCGAATGATTTTCTTATGCAGTTCCAAGCAGATATTCTGGGGATAGATGTAGAACGTCCCGCGCAAATCGAGACAACAGGACTGGGTGCGGCGTACCTCGCTGGTATTACAACCGGAATGTGGAACGATATCGCTGAACTGGAGAGGTATCGATCTACACAAGCGACACCCGCAGACGCGGTTTCTACAGCCTGCGTCTTTTCACCACAGATTGACCCAAACGAACGGAATCAGAAACTCACGCAGTGGAAAAAGGCAGTGAAACGTGTGATGGGTTAAAATGCGACTCCAATGGAAGTATTCCCTTGTTATCAACCTCTCCGTAATAGCAGTCTTAGTGGCATTTTACTTTTTCGACAGTATTCGTGTCCGAAGTGAAATGAATGCCCTTCACGCCTTGGGGGCAGAACGCGGTGCGGAACTGAAGAAAATCACTGAAAACACAATCCTTGATGCGATTACGAGAGAAATCGAAACAACAAAAGTATTTGACGCGAACCGGCTGGACTATGTGCTTACTGAACTCAAGCAGGCACACCCGGACATGCAAGATGTGCTAAACGTCCATATCTCCGTAAACAACACCCGTATTCGCTCGAGCCTACTTACGGGTGAAGATGCTGGCGACATAAATCTTGACACAGCGGACCTTAAACAAATCGAGGCAAAAGGCGCGACGGTCCACGCTGTTGAGGGACAAAATGCAACGGCTATTGTTATTAAGTATACTGCCGTTTTGACGGCACCAAAGCCGATAGAGTTAGATCCGCGCGACTTCGCATATGTCCCAACACTTGATGAAGGGCGGATGCCGCATAAGGTTTGGTGGAGAGCCTTTGGTGAAAACACCTATGTGCCAGAAGGACTGGTCCTTGTGATACCAGAAGAGAAAGGTAGACGCTGGCGAATTACCGACCAAGAGAGAGGCGTTTTTTATAATCTATGGAAGCAAGATGAGATCCTGTGGATTCGGAAAGCGTTAACTGGCTACATACAGGTGCTTTTTGATGTGCCTTATATTGATAGATCAATCCGAAATTCATTGTTGATGCACGCGATACTGATCGTGATTGTCGGGGCACTCCTCGTAATTCTGATCGACTTAACGACGAATCACTTGATTATGAAGCCGTTAGAACGGATGACCCATATTATTCAGAGCGCAGAAAGTGGCGATTTATCTCTTGACCAGACTTACTCCTCGGATGAAATCGGAAGGGCAACCCATAACCTCGTCCGAATGCTGTGGCAATTGCGAGATTCTCACTCAAAAAGGATTGCTGCCTTAGGTCAATTTGCGGCTGGTGTGGCACACGAAATTCGGAACCCACTTAATTCAATTGGAATGACTGCCCAGCACCTGAAATCTGTTTTCTCACAACGAAAGGTGAACCCCGATGATATTGAGGAAGCGAAAGAACTTTTAGAGATCGTTGATAAAAAAATAGGGGAATTAAAGCAAACTTCAGAGCAGTTCCTCACCCTAAATCGACCGAGAAAATTGAATATAGAACCGGTAAACCTCAATGCCCTTGTAGAGCAGGTTTTATCGGAATTCGCACTCGTTACCGAAGGAGCCGAGGTACAGGTAATTAAAAGCTATAACGAAAACTTACCGGATGTCCCATTGGATACAGCGCTAATGCGGCAAACCATCTTCAACTTTGTGCAAAACAGTATCCAAGCAATGCCGAAGGGCGGTAGCATTTACATCACCACCTTAATTGAGGAAATAGAGGACGAGATGAACCAAGCAGTAATCGAAATTCGAGATACCGGTATCGGTATTCCAGAAGAAATTCAGGAACAGATTTACGATGCTTATTTTACAACGAAAGACGCTACCGGTGGCATAGGACTCGGACTTGCGATTTCGCACCAGATCATTACTGCGCATAAAGGTAAGATCGAAGTCAGAAGCAAAATAGGAATGGGAACTGCTTTTAAAATCAGTCTTCCACTTAATGAGAATAAACTCTCATAGGACTTACGCAATTTTGATTTTAGCGCATACTGTTAAGTAGGGTGCTTAGAAAAAACACAGACGGTCTCTTGGCACAGGAGACCAACGGTTTCCTATGCTACAAAAGAGCAGCATGCGTAAGTCCTATCCCATAAATTTACGGGTTCAAATGAGGAGAACCAAACGATGGCATCAATACTAATCGTAGACGACGACCAGGCACAACTGACAATCCTACAGCGTATCTTGAAACGTGAAGGGTACACGGTTGAAATCGTTGGAGACAGCAAAGCCGCGCTTGAGAGCTTAGAGAAACAGATGTTTGATCTCGTTATCAGTGATATGTGGATGTCTTCACGGTTTGAAGGTCGAGATCTGCTTCGGGAAATAAAGCGCACTGACCCAGATCTACCGGTTCTTATCATGACAGCGTACGCCGAATTGAATGATGCTGTGAATCTTGTGGCACATGAAGGTGCGTTTTACTACCTCGAAAAACCGATTCAGCTTGATGTTCTGAAACGGGAAGTGAAGCATGCCTTACAGACTCGCGGCGCGCTCGGAGAGCCTGAAAGCGAGACCGATGATCCAACCCCTGACATTCAGATTGATGAGATTGTGGGTGAAAGCGAGCAAATGCAGGAGCTTTTCAAAAAGATGGCTCGGATTTTGCATCGCGGTGTCACGCAAGTGCTCATCACAGGAGAAACTGGTTCTGGGAAAAGTTTAATCGCACGGGCACTTCACAAGCATGGTCTTAGGAAAGGCAAACCTTTCATCGCAGTTAATTGTGGTGCGATTCCAGATACGCTGATTGAAAGTGAACTCTTTGGTCACGAAAAGGGGGCGTTTACAGATGCCGCGCATCAAAAGAAAGGGTTGTTTGAAGTCGCAAACGAAGGGATACTCTTCCTTGACGAGATCGGCGATCTCCCGACGCAGACACAGAGCAAACTCTTACATGTCTTAGAAGAACGCGAGATACGCCGAATCGGTGGAACTCAGAACATTAAAGTGGATGTTTGTGTGATCGCCGCCACGAATAAGAACTTAATTCAAGCCGTCCGAGATGGGGCATTCCGTGACGATCTCTATTTTCGCCTGAATGTGATTCCGCTTCACGTCCCGCCACTTCGGGAACACCCTGAGGATATTCCAATGCTCGTGAATTTCCTCATCCAGAAGTTCAGCAATGAATACGCGGAGGCGTTACCAAAGCAAGTTACACCGCAGGCGATGTCAGCACTCCGGCGTTATGAGTGGCCCGGCAACATTCGGCAATTAGAAAATTACCTCCGCAGGATCTTTGTGCTTTCAGAAAATGAAGTGATCGACAAAGATGAATTGCCTCCGGAAATTTTAGATACATCACTGCCTACGACCGATGTTGAGTTCGATATACCGGAAGAAGGGGTCTCACTTGAGGAAATTATTAAGGAATATGTGTGCACGGCATTGACAAGAAGCAATGGAAACCAGATTCAAGCGGCGAAACTGCTCGGTATCTCACGTCGCAAACTCCAGCACCGGATGCAGAAATATGAACTCCAGAGCCAAGATTTCAAAACAGAAGCGTAGATAGAGATACATGCAGCACTAATATCGTAGGGTCTGGGTATCAATTTCCTGTGCCCACCGATCAATGCCGCCGATCAGACTCTTCACGGATTTAAAACCGAGTTGTTGCAAAAGAAATGCTGCATCAAGCCCCCGCATGCCCCAGTGGCAATACACCACCACCTCAACGCCTGGCGTAATTTCCCTAAACCGTCTCGGTAACTCGCCGAAAGGCATCAACATAGCTCCGTCAATATGAACCATCTCATACTCCCATTTCTCCCGCACATCCAACAAAATGAACGGTTTATCTTCGTTCATCATCTCTTTAAGTTGCGTCGGTGTGATCGTGTACGTATCAGCGTCTAACGGTAGAATCGCTTCAACTACACTTGGTGCAGCCTTCGGCAAGTCCCGTCTCTGCAAATTTCTTATATACCGTCGTCGTATTTTTTTGAGTGCTTTTCTGATATATTTCAACATCTTCTTATCTGTTTTTTAAATTGGAGAGTTTCATGGCGTTTGAAAAACCGCTTTCACACCGAAATCTAAAATATAGTTTATCCATACAGAAGCGACATTATATCTTTAGAAACGCATCGTAACACCCAAGGTCGGAACGATTGGAAAGAGGGGTTCTTCCTCAATAGCACACTCAATAGTACCCGTTTCCTCATTGCGTACTTCACTAAAGGCGTACTGATCCAGATTTCTATGGTTATATAGGTTCAAAATCTGGAAGTACCAAGATAACTCCCATCGCCGATAAGGGTTTCGCTTGGTGATACGAAAATCAAGACTATGGTAAGCAGGCATCCGCGCTGAATGCGTATCCCCAAATTGTCGGTCGCAGGCAATGCCGCCATCAGGTAGCCGGACTTCCGTGTGAATAAGTGGTGTCCGCGGTTCACCAGTATGGAAACGCCAACTGAGATAGAGATGCCAGAGCGGAGCAAACTGATAGTTACTACTAACGGCGAAAGAGTGGCGCCTGTCATACTGGCGAAAAATAGTTTCACCACCAGCGATCTCTTCCGCGATGCCATAAGCGTACCCGAGCGTCCACGCCAACCGATCTGAAACCGTATGCGTCATGAACACATCGAAACCTTTAGCGTCCCCAGACTCTGGTGCGGCGAAAATCTGATTTTGTCGTCCAAACTCGCGAAGCCGTCCAACAAGATTATCAAATGTATTGTAATACCCCTCCACACGCACCAAAAAATTATGGGTAGGGGTATATTCAGCACCGATAACGTAATGCACGGCTTGTTCCGCGCGTCCAACGGTCTGAATACCGTCCTCTACAGGCACACCCATTAGGCTAACCGGTTGGTGGTAAAGTCCCCACGCGCCCCGTAGGACTAAGTTATTCACAGGTTTTACTGCCAGTGCAACCCGCGGTCCAATTTCATAACGCTGAATGCCGGTTTCACGATACTGTTGGTAAACAAAATGCGCACCAACATTGAGAGCAAGTTTAGGGTGGAGTTGCCACTCATCCTGCAAGAAAGCACTGATGTCGCTCCCACTATTGTCAACATCAACGAGAATAGGTTTATAGATGTTTACACCTGCTTGCCGTTCTTGAACATCGTATTGATATTGAGCAGTTAACCACTGCCACTTCACGCCGCTCCGGAATGTGTGTGCGTCAAAAAGGCTTGCAGTGAACTCCGCTTTTGTCCCCAAGAATCGGAAGTCTCGGTTATCAATATCAGCCTTCCCAGTCATTCTATCTTGCGTGGAAGTACCAGCGAAAACGAAAAAATCTGTCCAGTGTGAACCACCAAAGGTATGCCGCCACTTCGCCCAAAGGGTTGAGTTATCGTATTGGGAATCCAAGTTATTATCTATATCCTCTAAGCGAATCCGATTTTTGTCCCAACCGTATAATCCATTAAGCGTGACCGTATCTGCCTGTGTGACCTGATATGTGAATTTACTGTAGACATCGGCATACTGCGGTTTATAGTCCTCGTCAATATCCATAAGGGCAAGAATTAAATCAATATACCCGCGGCGGGCTGATAGGAGCCACCCGCCGTTCTCAAAGAGCGGTCCTTCTAAAGTAGCAGTCGCGTTAATCAGATCTACGCCAAAATTAGCGGAGAATTGCTCGGTATTTGGAGATCTCGCCGTGATGTCAAAGACACCAGACATCTTTTCACCATATTCCGCGGGGAATCCACCTATGAGCAGCTGCGTGTTCTGAACGAGTTCGAGTCCGATGAGCGAAACCGCACCACCGAAGTCTTGAAGATGATAAGGGTTATAGAGCTCCATGCCGTCTAATCTGACAGCAATATCATCTTTTTCTCCGCCGCGAACGCTGAATCGCGCGCTATAATCGCTTGAAACAACCCCTGGAAAGACGTGTCCGGCACGCATCACATCGTTGTCAATCAACGGAAAACGCTCAATTTCCTGTTTAGATAGGGAGATTCTTGCTGAAGTGCCGTCATAAATCGTAAAGCGACCGGGGGTTACAACAATTTTTTCCAGCTCTACAGGCGCGGTTCCCTCTTCAGCGAAAGTTGCAAACAGACCCGTTAATCCAAAAAACAGCGCGGAAAAGATTAGGTATATCGGCTTCCGAAGGTTAAAGCTAAACATCCAGCTGCACCTCAGCGTATAGTTTATCTGCTTTTATATGGCTATTATAGCACACTTTGGCTGTTGCAGTCAAATATGTACGATAACGTGAGTTTGGTAATTAAAAATGCGAATGAAGTTTCCGTAGGTTGGTTGAGCAGTGAAGACCAAGATCGCTGTATTTATAGCAGAAATCTCGCTTTCCCATGAATCGTTGATAGACATAGATATAGCGAAACCCAACAAACAAATCACGTAGGATTAATTCTAAGTTCCGCTATAGTTCATGAAAGGCGCAGTTCCCAATATACAGTAAATGACCCTCCTATACCAATTTTCCGACAGAGCCATTCAATTTTAAGAAATTATTGGATTTCACGTCTTTTTTTTAAGATCCGGTGCGGTTCGGAAACCCCACTTACCGTGCCTGGTGGTGAAGATTCGCTCGGCAAATGGAGAATTGAATGGCTCTGAATTTTCCGACTAAAAACATTGACACCGACAGTTCCTGTATGCTAAACTATACATCAAATTGAGTGACACAGAAGGAGTAAAATATGGGTCTAATAAAATGGCAATATATGCCCTTATTATACGCGTTTCTTATTTTTTTAAGAACCAGTATCTGTTTCGCCGCTGACGGATTTGAGTATCTGCCCGATGAATCGACGCTCGGCTTGTGGCACTTTGATGGTGATGATATTGTAGACATCTCCGATAACAAAGTCAAAGGCGAGGTAGAAGGAAAAGCGGCATGGGATGCAAATCAAGATTGGAACAAAGAAAACAAAGCAGGAAAATCGTTTGTTTTTGATGGAAATACCGTGATTTCGCTCGGCGAAGCAGATGTCCTGATACCGAAAGTTGAGATTACGATTGAAGCCTGGGTCTATCCCGAAGACTTGACTGGATGGCGCCTCATCTTCACAAACTGGGATGGACCGCCGGGTGCCTATCATTTAGGTGTTCAGAACGGGATCACCAAATTCCACATTAACACGGAAAAGGGAACCGCGTTCGCTGGTGCGACAGATGCGTTAGAATTAGAGCAGTGGCAGCACGTCGCTGGCACCTATGACTCCAAACAGATCAAACTCTATATTGACGGCAAAGAGGTCGGTTCAACGAACCATGGCGGTAAATTCGCAGGTGCAGCAGGGTTTGATGTTATCATCGGAAGCAAGAATACCCGTCAATTTAAGTGGCTCGGATTAATGGATGAAGTCCGAATCAGCGATATTGCAAGAGAGGCTGATGTCCTGAGCCCAAATTTGGATGCGCCACAGGCAGTCGAGTTTTCCGAATTCACATTGCCGACTTTCTGGGGGCACCTTAAACAATAAGCAGTCAGGAAGCTGCTTCTTGGAAATTTTGTGGATGTCAGAAATTCATTATGAAAGAAGAAATCAAATCTGTATTAACGCGCGGCACTACCTTTCTACTTAGGCAACAGTGCGAAGACGGAAATTTTGAGGGGCAACTCTCGTCAAGTACGTTTCCGAGCTGCGCGTATGCTTGGATACAACTCGCACGCGGCGAAACGCCTGAACTTGCGTTAATCGAATGGTTCAGAGCAAACCAGAACAATGATGACAGATGGGGATTGGATATTGCCAACATATCAAACGCAGAAGCAACGCGATTCACCCAAATCATTCTAAAACAAGTTCACCAACGCGCCCCAGACGCATCACTCCAAAAACTATTAGCATCTATCCCGAAATTGCCGCCACACCTCGCCTTGGTCAACTTGGCTTACGCGGCTTTCGGCGAATTTGACTGGAACGAACTTACCTTCTCAGAAAATGCCCTGCCGCTTATGAAATTAGCAAGGCAATTGACAAAAATCCCGCTGCTTGGCAGTCGATTGAAACCACCGAGGCATCGGCTGCCACCTGTCGCGCTGTTCAATACCACAATGTTTGAGGCACTGTTCATTGCTGAACAACACACACTTGTGCCTGTTTTCATCCTCATCGAATTGAATACCGCAAAACGTCCTGAAATGATAACGTCCCTTGTTGCATGGCTGAAAGCACACGTTCTCAGCGATGGCAGTTGGTTTCGAGTAAACTATATTACTGCCCTTTCGGTCTTGGCACTCATTGAACTTCAGGAAAAATGGGAAACTGATGAAGAAATCGGAGAATTCATTGAACGCGGGATTGCCTGGCTCGATAAGACCCAAAATCCTGATGGTGGATGTCGAGAGGCGTTAAATCTCAATGTTTGGGATACAGCGTTGAGTATCATTGCCCTAACAGAAGTGCATCCCATAGACGCGAAAAACTCACCTATCAACGACGCCCTTAGGGACAAAGTAACACACGCTGCACAATGGCTTGTCGAACATCAAAATATGGATGGTGGGTGGGCATTTTCTGGACTCCGCGACAGCACCCTTCCAAGTGACGCGGATGATACTGCCCTCGGAACGCTTGCCCTGATACGCGCTCTCGGTGTTGATACTTCCGAGGATCAACAGATGCCACATGCTGCTATTCGCCGCGGGATTACATGGTTAAAGACGCAACAGGTACGCGATGGAAGTTGGAGCACATATCAGCCCGGACAAGGAGACGTTGGATGCGTCAGTATCACAGCGCATGCCATTGAAGCACTGATTGCTTTTCATGACTGCGACATTACGGATAAACCGAATGTCCAAACCGAGATACAGGGCGGTATCAATTGGCTGCGTCGTCAAATTCATCGAGATGGCTATTGGCGAGACCTCTGGTTAGCAAAAGACACATACGGCACGGCGTGTGCTATTACGGCACTTGTAAAAGCCGGTCTGAAAAACGTAGCAGAAGTTCATAGTGGTGTTGAATGGTTAGAACGTAGCCAAAATGCCGATGGCGGGTGGGGCGAAGATATGTTCGGAAATCCGACCGAAAGTACAGTGGAGCAGACGGCATGGAGTACTTATGCCCTTCTCCAAGTGAACCCGGAAAATCGTGCAGCGCAAAACGGCATACAATTTCTACTCGAACATCAGCGGGAAGACGGCTCCTGGCAAGAGCAGTGCGTCGGTATCTATTGGGAGTTTATTGGCGGATATGCGGACCCGATTAATGCGTCCGTTTTTCCGATGCTGGCTCTGAATCAGTTCGCGCAAACTCCATCTTAGGTCGCGCATAGCAATGTCCCAGAAAATAACAATTATCATTCCAGTTCTGAACGAAGCGAAGATTCTGGAGAAGACGCTGTCTCAACTTCAGTCTGAATTAGGACATCACGAACTCATCATCGTAGACGGTGGAAGCACTGATGGCTCGGTTCCTATTGCGGAGAAGTATGGAAAGGTGGTTACATCTGCGCGAGGACGCGCGAAGCAGTTAAATGCAGGTGCAGCCGCTGCATCAGGCGACATTCTCATCTTTCTACACGCAGATATTTGGCTCGAGCCGGGGGCATTGGCAGCAGTAGAAACGGCACTCTCTTCGGGCTACATCGGGGGCGGGTTTCGTCAAAAAATTGATGGGAACAACATTCTCTATCGTGCGATTGAGATAGCAGGAAACATCCGAGGGAAACATCTGAAGGTGTTTTATGGCGATAGCGGTATCTTTCTAAGGCGTGCCGATTTCGAGAAGATCGGTGGCTTCCGTGAGATTCCGATTTTGGAAGAGATGGAATTTTCGAGGGATTTGCGTAAACTCGGCAAAACAACCCTTGTTATCCCTCATATCCATATTTCTGCGCGGCGATGGGAAACGAAAGGGATTGTGCGCACCACAGTAAACAACTGGCTGATAACGTTTCTCTATTTCCTTAAATTCTCACCGGAACAGCTTGCCAAACTCTATCAACATATCCGATAGAAAAAGAAAAAAGGGAACTTCCTGGGCTGCCTCGGCGGCAGTTCGGAAATTCCCTATAGAAGATGTCGGCTAACTTATTACTATTCCGACACTGGCATACCTGAAATTAGCGAGTCTGCTTAATGGTACCCCAAGTTGTCGCCAACTTGTTCTTGGCTTCAACATCAAAGGTGCCATTCTCTGCGAGCCAGTTGTTGATGAATTCAGCAACACCGATACCGCGGATGTCGGTATTTCCAGGCCATTCGGGTTTAGCGGCTTGCCACATCGCGGCGATCATGCCGGTTCCGTCTCCACCCGGTGACTTGCTAATAGCAACTGCTGGGTCAGCGTTACTTTTGTCAGCCTCCCCGAAAATCACGAGATCCCAATCTGAACCTTTAAACTGCTCTACGTGCCAAGGACGATCAGAATTGAATGCCTCCATTGATGGCATAACCTTTTTCCCGAGGTCTGTCGGTTTCATAGCACCAACGCGTGCCCCAAAGCTGAGTCCATCAATATCAAAGACATTGGCAGCCCCCGTAGGACCGTTATTCGGACTGCGGACACCGCCTTCGTAACTCATATAGAAGATCCAGTCTGCGACGTTAATAACGACATTACCGGCTTCAACAAAGTTCTCAACATTGGATCCATCTGCATCCTTATTCGGGAACTCATAAAGCCCACTTGGACAGGTTCCACAGGCAAGGATGATAACATCTTGCTGTCCGTTATCGGTATGTTCCTTGGTCCACTTAGCGAGCGGGGAATTGTCTCCCACTTCATCGCCATCACCGAAATCTTCTATACTGTTAAAGAGTGCTTTGACACCTGGGTCATCTTTAATGACCTTGACGTTCTCTTGGACGGCTTTATCGGAAATCCAACCCGGGTTGGTAGGCCCCGAGTAAAAAGCCAAATCGTTGGCTGAAACCATAGTTACAAAGCTGAAGAGAACTAAGAGCGTTATACCGAAATAAATCTTTCTCATGATGTGCAATACCTCCTTTTGGGTTGCCATGAGTATGTTACTTATTGCTGGAATGGCACATTAGAACACCACCCCAGATATTGACAAAGGAGCTGCCAGAAAAACAACTCGCGACCGGATTCAATTTTACCTCAGGTTGTCACTACCTTACCCTGAGCATATAATCGTTCCGGTAGGACGTTTATGTCACTTCACTTGCGCAAAGTATACCTTAAAAGGCAAAATGAAGTCAATACTTTTTTTGAAAATTGTAAAGATTAAAAGTTGCCTCTGCTGCACCAAGATTCACAGATAGGCTTTGTCTAACATCTCGACCAACTACTGCTTGAGTTCTGCCCATTTCACAGCGAGTTTACCGTGAGGCTCAACAGCGAGACTCACCTCATTCGGACTGTCGTAAAGGTAAAGGTTATCAATATAATAGTGTTGGAGCTGATTGGTGTGGAAACCGAGGACACCTTTGGGATGCAGATTCTTGACATCGCTTAAATCTGAAACCTTTTGATATCTGAGTTCGCCTTGTCGCTTGATATAGAGTTCAAAATCACTACCTCTGCCGAGCAGCGCAAGGGTGTACCATACTTTTGTTTCAATGGGGATCGGAAATTCATCTCTGAAGTCAATGTACTCGTTCCATGTGCCTCGATCATTGCCTTCTCGCTTGTACCAACGTGCGGAATTAGGGCGACCAAATCCATCACTCGGCGTAATAATCAACTGATAGAAATGTAGATCTTCGTTTGCCCGGAATAGGAGCTCCATCTTACTCGGCTGTGGATCCGAAAAAAGGTAGAAATCAAGACGAAGCCCAAAATTTTCAAATTCTATGATGCCATATCCAAAATCCTCAGCCCCGTTTCCATCACCAGCGACGCGATGTATCTCCAGGTGCTCGTTTTTGATATCCCAAGATTCCTTCTGCCCTTTCCAGTACTTATCTTTGAGTTTACCCTTAAAATCGTCTTCTACAAGGAGCTTAGCATTACTCATCTGACATAACAACAGTGCTGATATGATCAGAATACAGAGAATAACGATTTTTCGCATGGTAGTCACCTCTGTTAGAATAAAAATCTGTCTTTATTATACCCGACCTATTAGAATTTGTCAAGACTTTTTAGAAAAAAAATCAGAGCCATTCAATTGTCCCATAATTTCAATTTTTCGCGTAAAACGTCTCCGTGTAGGAGTACCCTTCTGGTTGCGACGCTTCTTCTAAAATCGACAAAAAACGGAAAACTGGATGACTCTGGGAAAAAATAGGAATGTCTGGGAGCGGATACGAAAAATTAAGGGGTTTATTGGTATATGGTACCCTTCATGATTACCCAAACAACGCGCGTCGTATCTGACGGACTGCCTGACGAATTCGATCTTCGTTCTCCACAAGCGCGATGCGGATATATCCTTCACCGTTATGCCCAAACCCGGCACCCGGAGAGACACAGACCTCCGCTTCATTGAGGAGTTTCATAGAGAAGTCCAGAGAGTTCAGATGCCGCCACGCCTCAGGAATAGGTGCCCAAACGAACATAGAAGCCTGCGGTTTCGGCACGGTCCATCCGATCCGGTTTAGCCCTTCAACAAGCACATCGCGGCGTTTCTGGTAGATAGCAGCGTTTTCCATCACCGTATCTTCTGGCGTGCGGAGTGCCATAATTGCAGCGACCTGAATCGGTGCGAAAATACCATAGTCATAGTAGCCTTTAATCCGAGCGAGAGCCTCAATAATATCTCTATTTCCGGCTGCAAACCCACACCGCCACCCTGCCATGTTATAGGATTTGGATAGGGATATAAATTCAATACCGACATCCTTCGCGCCCTTCGCTTGCAGGAAACTCGGTGCTTTGTAGCCATCAAAAACGATGTCTGCATAAGCCAAATCATGGACAACAACGATCTCCTGTTGTTTCGCGAACGCGACGATCTCCTCAAAGAAGCCAAGATCAACGACAGCTCCCGTAGGGTTATGCGGAAAACTTAAAATCAACATTTTCGGTCTCGGCCAAATATCGCGTGTAATCTCGGTCAGCGAAGGGATGAAATCGTTCTCTTCAGTGAGCGGTATACTCACAACGCTTCCACCCGCAAGGACAACACTATAAGTATGAATCGGGAACGTTGGATTCGGCACCATCGCTAAGTCGCCTTCGTCAATCATGGCTAAAGCGAGGTGCCCAAGTCCTTCTTTGGTTCCGATGACAGCAATTGCTTCCTCATTTGGATCAATGTTAACACCGAATCGGCGTTCATAATGCCAACTGACTTCTCTACGGAGATTGTAGATACCGCGCGATGCCGAGTAGCGGTGATTTCGCATCTCCTGCGCGGCTTCTGTCAGTTTATCAATAATAGGTTGCGGTGTCGGTTGATTCGGGTTCCCCATCCCCAAATCGATAATATCTACACCTTGCTGGCGACGTTCGTGTGTTATCTGCTTCAGCTTACCAAACATGTAGGGTGGGAGTCGATTTAAGCGTTTTGAAAATATATTCATTTTTTTAAATATTTGGGTTTTTGCTCATTTTTTTCCTTCGTCAAAAAATGGTTTCCGATGCGTTTCAACTGATTCTTTTCCATAATATCATGAACATATAGAGGTCACTATCACAATCCTCGTTTTTATCAAATTGAAACCGTTTTCTGACAAAGGTAAGGAAACGAACAGAGATTATTTATGTTAACGAATTGATTTCCTATATCCTATCCATCATGCTCCAATATGACCGTAATCGGTCACCCCAATTTGATATTATCCGTTTCGGACTTGGATGCGCCATCACCTGCCGATGGAGTTTGGTTTCTTGGGCAAGCAGTTTATCTTGGCACATTTTGATGACTTCATCGTAAGCCTCGTCCTCAGCCAAATTTTGCATCTCTCCGGGATCATCGTGCCGATCAAACAGCTGCGCAAGTCCGAACTGTGCAGCATCTGGTCCGGGAGGTAAGAAATCCTCCACCGCCTTCGGTTTATATTCCGTAACGTATTTATACTGTTCGGTGACGATCGCGCGTCCCCAGTAATTGCTCTCTATGTAAGCAGAATCGTGCCATGGGACCTCTTTCCCTTCAGCAAGCGGACGTACACTGGTTCCCTGTAGCCTTCCTGATGTATCAATACCAGCGTAATCACAAACAGTAGGGAATAGGTCTACACCGGAAACGAAGTGCGTTTCGTCAAGCCGGTCTTTCTCTATAGGAATCTCATCTCCCAAACACGCCACGATGAACGGGACTCGTACGCTCTCTTCATAAAGCGTGAACTTCTGGAACATCTGGTGGCTGCCACACGCCTCACCGTGGTCAGCACTGAAGATAATGAGCGTGTTGTGGTGCAGAGATGTTTCACGTAGCAACGCCAGGACTCGACCAATCTCAGCATCAACCTTTTCGATGAACCGGTAATAGTTCCATCTCAAGTAACGCCACTGAAGTTCATCCCAATCGCGTACCCCTTTAAGAATAGCGGCGTGGATAAGTGCGTCATCAACCCTTCGACAGACCCGATGCAGCAGCGTCTCCCGCGTATCGTAGTCGAAGTTTTCCGGGAGTGGTGGCAAAGCATCTTCCGAAACAATTCCCTGTTCCACCGGATTCGGGATACGTTTTTCCTCATGGTTGTGCAGATATTCGCAGACATCATGCGGATCAACATACCCAATTTGGAGATAAAAAGGTTCTGCGCCATCGTAGTTCGTCAAGAAATCGGCAACAGCGTGCGTGGATGCTGAATCGTAATACGCTGCACCGCCAGCACCGATATTGCGTCGCCCGTAATAGAGCGTCTGAAAACTTTCACGGACATTCCGACCCGGAACATGCCACTTGCCACAGTGGAAAGCTTTGTAGCCGCCTTCGCTGAGCACTTGACCAAGATCGGGGATTTCTGGATGCAGATGTCCACCGTTGAAAGGGACACCTGTTTCGGAGGTGTATAATCCCGTCGCCCAACTCGAACGCGCAGCGGCACACACTGGATCCGTACAATATGACTGACGAAAGGAGGTGCCATTCCTATGAAGCGTATCAATATTAGGCGTTTGAAGATACGGGTTTCCGTATGCCGAGATCGCATCCCACGAGTGCTGGTCGGTATTGATAAAGAGAATATTCGGACGTTTGCTCACGTATTCCCTCCTATCTTCTCTTTCAGCACCAACGTCTCAAAAAAGGTAGAAGCGATGGCGATGCTCCCATCTGCATCAAGCCACCAATACGAAGGCAAAAGTCCAGTACCGTAAAGGTAATAACCATCAAGCGACAAAGGTTTCTGTATTGTCTCAAGGAAACCGAGCCTGCTTTTTAGTCTAAGCTGCTCCAAGTCTTCAAGCAGTGCGAGTTTCACGCCGTTGCCTGAGACTCGGATTGTCTCCGCAAGTGCGGGAATTACGTCGAAAAGTGCCCAATTGCACGTCAGTTTGGCAGTTGTGTCCACTGTTCCAACAACGATCTCAGTTCCGCTAACGCGAAGCCGTACCTCCGAATCTTCAACAAGATACCCTTCACACGTCACTTTGGAATATTCATCGTTGCCACTATTTCGGGCATCAACGCGCCAACTGCCTGTGAGCGGACGATAGTGTTCATCACTACAGCGGAATTGCATCCGTAGGTTCTCGCCGCTTGTTGTATTCTCATATTGGACGGAATAGTTCCACAGACCGTCCTGCTTGCTGCGTTCAAGAATAACTGTCCCGATGCTCAGCGTCTCCTTAGCATCTCCTCCAGCATAACCGCGCCAATAGTTCGGCAGAATATTATAGATATGCGTGAGAGCCTGCCCTGTTTGCGTGTCCCGCGCATCGGTATCCGTCGTGTAACACCGGTCAAGTGTTCCAATCAATTCCTGTACAAATTGGGGGTTTTGCGCACCATAATTATAGTCAAACGACCAGTGATGCTCACTGTTATTATTCATGTGCGTATTTTGGGGGGTTTACCGGATGCGGCGTTGTGCGCATAACGCGTCGTTTCGGGCAAACGATAGCCTCGACAACATGCCAACACCCACACACGTGCTGAATCCAAGGAGATTCGGTGCCCTATAGATACATACACCACCCGAACGTTCGCGCGCGTGCGGACTGCAGCACCGATTACCTCCTCTTTGGCTGTGAGGTACGTGTAAGCACCTTGTTCTGAATCAGGTTCTTCGTATTGTCCCCAGAGCCGGGATTTTGCACAACCGATCGTCGGTTTATCCAAGATCAGCCCCAAGTGCGATGCGAGTCCGAATCGCCTCGGGTGTGCGATGCCCTGCCCGTCTACGATGACCAGATCGGGTTCTGTTTGCAACGCCGCAAACGCTGTTAGCAGCGGTGGGATTTCTCGAAAGGACAACAACCCCGGTATATAAGGAAAACGAACAGGGCTCTCTGTAACCACGCTATCTACCACCTGCAGTTCGGGAAAGCTGAGGACTACCACGGATGCGAGTGCGGTGTCCTTTTTCAACCCGATGTCTACCCCAGCAACGGTGTTGATTGTCCCAAACCGGTCTGTTTGAACCACCTGAGAGCGGAGTTCGTTTTGGAGCTGCCGCGCTTCTTCAGGTGTAACATCCCACGAATGGAGGGCGCGATATTTCATAGCTGCCGCTGTTCGTTTTCAATGTAAACGTCATTTTGTGTTATAATATTTTAGGCTCCAAGACACGGTGGCGATCCTCCGCCGGATGCTCCATAACATTATAACACAAAAATTTTCAATTGTCAAGCCGTTTCAACGTAGTCTACACGTAGAAACGCCTACTTTTCCGGTGTCGTTTCTTTGACTTCAACGGCACCAGGTTTAGTGATATGCCGGATGCCCGCGAAAAAAGCGGAAAGAATTAAATAGCCGCCACCAATACCGATGAGGGCACCTAAACTGCCTATAATAATTTCTACTCCGTTGAACATCGTCTATTCTCCCCAACATAAGATTTATATTAGAGCCCTATGTGAGCCTGTTGACGTCTTTTTCAGGTTTCAACCTGCTACTGAAATTATTGCAATATACGCAACTATCTATTAATCGGTTACAGTTTTGTTTTCTTTAAATTTTTCCGACTAACAACAGAATTAGTAGGAATTAACATGAATCACGCTGCAGAAGTAGCAAGAATCATGCCAATGCAAAACGCCAAAATGGGGGATAAAAGTTGGGAAAGTGTGTGTTCCTTGACACAATTCGGCTGGAGGTTTGACAGAAATGTATTAAAATGGAAACACATTGATTTGACATACTCCCCCCGCTAAAGCAGGGGGATTCTTGAAGTCCTCCTACGCGGGGCAGATTGTGGTATCAACAGAGATTGCTCACGATTGTGAGTCTTACATCTCCTACTCCAAAGGTTGATGTCCCAACCTTCTGACTCTGATAGAGTCAGCCTAAATTATGTGACACGTGATTTTTAACGGGATGCACCTGTAAGTGTCTTTCCCTAAACGTGCAACGGATACCCGAAAGGGTTTTGTCAATATAGAGGCGTGTGAGGCTTTTACGTGATTGTCTCATTGACGAGCGTTCCGACAACACATCAATCACAACCAATGCCGAACACGAAAAGTATTCTAACATTTTTGGCAAACTTTGTCAATATAAATATAGGCAGTGTCTACATCCCTGCCTTGAAAGACAGGGTTTTGACACTGAAGAAAATGATAATTTTACCCGATGTGTGCTTTTTCATTGTTAGATCGGCATACATCAAGCATCGTGAGGATACTTGGTGGTACAAGGTGTTCAATCGCTTCACCGCGCGCTAACAATTCACGTACCTCCGTTGAGGACATATAGGCATAAACATCTGGCAACAGAAGGCTTGAAACGTAAGCAGCATACTGGCGAATGTTTGATTGTGCCATGAAGGACGCTATTGTCTGAATATCCGCCTCTGCCCGGTTCGCAACGATAAAGCGAGCCGACGCAAACACCTCTTGCAATTCAGCATGGAAATCGGTGTAGTATTTTGTGTCAAAGATCCTGACGAGGGTATCATACCCGACAATAAAATGGAATTCAGTGTCCGGTGGGAATATAGATTTTAAGGCGACGACTTTATCAATATACCTCCCGTGGCTTGATACACCGACAGAAAACGCTTGTTGACTCTCCGCGTATTTTCTGACTGTCAGGAGTCGCGCAGCAAGGGGTAAACCGAACACCGATTTATCTACGTTCGCTTTTGCAAGAAGTAGGAGCAGTTCATCTAACTCGTATTTAGCGACAGTATCCTCCACCATCTGCGTATGCGCAAGCGTCAGCGGATTGAAGGAACCAGAAAAAATGCCGAGTTTCTTACCGCGCATAAGTATCGGGGGCGCAGCGCGCTGGACAAGCTCTATCTGCGGCGGTGCCGATGGATCCAACCGGTTAAAGAGTTCAGTGTACCGTCCATAGTCGGGATGGCTCTCGCATTTTTGTATCAAGAGATTCAAGAGTGATTTCGCCATTATCTTCCACCTGCGTTCTTGTCCGAGTCAAAAGATTTACGTGAAGAGAGAATCAATCGATGTCGGCTTCGGCTTTTTTCGCTTCTTCCCAGATTGCGTCTAAACTTTCTAAGTTTTGTGCTTCAAAATTCGTGCCGCGGCGTTCTAATTCTGCTTCCATCCATTTAAAACGCTGTATAAATTTTCGGTTCGCCTGCCGCAATGTCTCCTCCGCTTGAATCTCCATAAAACGACACAGATTCACGATAGCAAACAACAGGTCCCCGAGTTCCATCGCTGTTGCCTCTGGGTCATCTGTGCTGATACTCACTTTAACTTCCTCAAGTTCCTCCTCAACCTTAGCAACAACATCGGTCAGCTCATCCCAATCAAAACCGACACGTGCTGCGCGGTTCTGTATCTTCTGTGCGCGGAGCAGCATCGGGAGTGCGTTCGGAATCCCATCAAGTACGGATTTCCGATCCTCATAACCCGCCTCTTGACGTTTGATCGCCTCCCAATTCCTCACGACCTCATCCGAATTCTCAACATCCACATTACCAAAGACATGCGGATGCCGCCGTATAAGTTTCTCTGTTAAGGTCTCAATTACGCCGTAGATGTCAAAATCCTCGTGTTCGGCTGCAATCTGTGCCTGAAGCATGATGTTTAAAAGCAGATCACCGAGTTCTTCTTTCAACTTCTTTGGATCACCCGTATCAATCGCTTCAAGGGTCTCGTAGGTTTCCTCAATGAGTGTAGATTTCAGCGATTCATGCGTCTGCTCGCGATCCCACGGACATCCATTTTCGCTTCGCAGTGTCGCTATGACATCAACGAGTTCCTCAAACAGATCTTTTGGCATACCGATCTCCTTTACTTCGTTCCTGTTTTGTTTTTCAAGTTCTTCACGTGTTTCTGGACTTCTGGGTAGCGTTCCGCCTCTGGAAAATAAGTCAGGTAGAGTTCATAGAGTTGCAACGCGCGCGCATAGTTTTTCTGTGTTTCTGCCGCACGGGCGCGTTTTTCTAACGCATCTGCCTTCGCATTCAACAGTTCACTGAGCAATTGCGTAGCACGCGCCGCGAAAACACTCTTGCTATATGTATTGCGAAACATCTCTAACGCCTTCACCACTTCAGCATACGGTTTCTTATCCCCTGCCTTTTTCAACTGGTCGAGTTGGATTTCGGCTTGCGTAGTAAGACGTGTCGCTGATTCTTTCGCTGTGCGGCATAATTCCGTATCAGGCAAAATGTCCACAATTTGGGCATAAAGTGTGAACGCTTCGCCCAGTCTACCATCCTTTTCAGCGATTTGTGCCTTTTCAAACCCAGACTCAACCTGTTTCGCTGGTCCATAAGCAATAAGCCACTCTCGCATCTTCGTTTTTGTTGACCATTTTGGAGAAAGACTGTGTGTTTCATCTGGCCACCCCTCAAACGTCACATCTGCGCCCCACTCTGTATAAAACCCGGATGCGCGTTTTGCGCGTGGATAGTGTGGATCATCCAATTCGCCTGCGCCGTAGAAGATCGGGTGCCCGCGAATCAGTTCAGTTGGCGGTGGTTCCATATCCACATTGCGTCTACCTGCACCCAAAATAAGAAAACCTGCTAACCGATCCAGCAACTGTTCTCCGAGAACGGTTGTCGAATAGCCGCCTTGGCTATAACCACCCATGAAGATATAATCCATTGCTATATTCAGGCGTGCTGAGACGAGTGCTATAACTTCATAAAAAAATGCCTTTTCAGGTGCTGTTTTGGTAGGTGGGAGGTGTCCTTTGTAATAGTCATCAGTTGCGTAATTCATGCCGACAATGATAAACCCTTCTCCTTTTGTTATATGCCTGAACATCTGGGTTGTGGCTGTCCCACGGTAACCGTGGTAATAAAAAATAACCGGAAATGGACGTTTATCGGTGTAATCAACCGGAACGTAAAGGAGAAAAGTTTTCCCTGTCTTTGGGGCTGTGATACGCACTTCCTTTCCCGGCAATAATTCAGCATCTGACATTGGCACATCAGCGGAGAGGACACTGCAAAACAGAAGCAGCGGGAGTGTGCTGAAGCAAGCGGTTTTTGCCCTACGGCGTGAATAATTGGAACGGAGGCATTTGATATGGCAAGCTGCACTGAAAAAGTGTGTTCTCATGCGTCCGTATCACTCTCCTGAAGTGCCTCTAATTGAAGAATCAGTTGACCAAGTTGCAGTCGCAACAGTAGTGTGTAGATTTGCATGAGTAGCGTGACCTGCGCTTCCGTTGGCAAATCGCTGGCATAAATCACGGCGAGTAACCTATCCGCACGTTCACGGACCTGCTCGGCTTTCTCTAAATCGTCTTCTTCTGTCTCCGGTGTACTCTCCTTAATAAACTGCCAAATGCGATCTTGAATTTCGAGCATGTAATTCTTTGCCATTGCAGTGCGTGCCTTCTTAGCAGAATCTACCCAGATCGTATTCGCCTTCCAATTGAGCATAAACGCCACACTGTTGATAACCACATCCCGGAGCGTATCTTCACCAGAAAGAAGCTCCTCAAGGTTAGTGATCCCTTCCGCCTCTGCCGAGAAAGTGCGAACGCGCGTAAAATCCTTTAAGTTTGTCAGCACCAACTCGTTATCAGCGATAAGCCGCCAAAAATCTGCACTCGTTGAAAGCAAGATCTCTACACGATTGCAAACTGCTTCGGGGATTTGCGCGCGAACACAGTAGTAATGGAGACTGTGGAGCTGACTCCGAAAGAGTTGCAAGCTCTCAGCCGTCTGGATTGCCGAAGAACGTGCAATATGCGGGAGGAGTTCCTCCCGAATCTGATTCAAAAGTGTAGGGATAGTGCGTTCAATGTTCATATTTTAATTTTCAGTCTTCGCTGCTTTTAGTTGCTTCGCTTTTTCAAAAGCATCTATCGCCGCTCTCGCTTTACCAAGCCCAGCGTTTGCAAGTCCCAGACCTCCGTAGTGCCCGGCGTAACCACCATCCAACTTAATAGCTGCCTTAAAATCTTCAATTGCCGACTTATACAATTTTCGTGCTTCCTTTGAATGTCCGTGCTTCGCCTTCGCGTAACCGAGTAGGTAGCGCACCGACCCTCGAAAATGGTAAGAAAAACTAAAATTTGATTTTTGTTCAAGGGCTTTATTAAAATCGTGAAGTGCTGCTTGACAGTCTTCAATCGCCTCGTTGGGGTCACGACTAGCTCCGCGTAGGAGCTTTGTCACGCCTCTATTTGTGTAGTAATAAGCTAGATCATTCTTGGTGGCTAATTTAATGGCTTCATCATAGTTTTGGATGGCTTCTTTATATAGGTTTCGTGCGCCTTCTAAATCGGCTAAATCCGCTTTGAGTTTTCCAAGTTTTTCTTTTATGTTGCCGAGCCGGTTGTATGCCCTGACTCGAAAATTTTTGGCACGCTCAAGATTTTTGCTTAACGCAAGACTTTTGTTAAAGTGCTCAATTGCTTCTTCATAATCACCGCTTTTGTAGGCTTCATTGCCCCAATGATTATGGGCGATGATAGAATCTACTTTAGCCTCTATATTCTTCTGTGAAGTTTCCTTTGCCTCCGCTCTGGCTCTGTAAGCTTCAGCATAAATCGTTGGATTCTTTAATTTAATAGCTTGATCAAAGGCGTTAATTGCTGCTTGATATTCTCCAAGACGTTGCTGCGTTATACCTAATTTGTAGTAAGCTTCCGGGTAATTTAGATTTAGTTTGATAGCCGTTTTAAAGTCAGCACCCGCTGCTTGATAATCACCGTCGTCACTAAGCAAGAGTCGCACATCGCCGCGTGCATAATAGGCTTTCGCATAATCTGAATTCTGGCTGATAGCTGCTGTATAGTCTTGAATAGCACCTTCATAGTCGCTGCTTTTCTGCTTTGCATTGCCCCGCGCATAATAGGTCTTGTCATCCGGATTTAACGCAATGGATTTATCAAATTTTCTAATTGCCTTTTGATAGTTATCGCTGTTAGCATCGGCTCTACCCCAGCAATAGTAAGCTTTAGCTAAGTTTAGATTGGCTTTTTCATATTGACCTAAGTTTTTCTGCATGTCCCCAAGATTGAGGTAGAGCTGTCCCAACAGCGTATAATCTGAATTTAGGCCGATGGCTTCGGTATAGTCGTCAATCGCACCTGCATAATCTGGGTTAGGCTTTTTTGCTTGCGCGATGCCCCGATTAAAATAGGCATAAGCATTTTTCGGATTTCGTTTGATGGCTTCTGTACAATCGTCAAATGCTCCATCGTAGTCGTTCCTGTTCAATTTTACGTTGCCTCGGTTGTTATAGGCACGGGCATCCTTCGGATTTCGTTTGATGGCTTCAGTATAGTCGTCAACCGCACCTGCATAATCTGGGTTAGGCTTTCTTTTTTTCGCAATGCCTCGATGACGGTAAGCTTCTGCATAATCTGGATTTAATTCAAGAGTTTTGTTAAAGTCTTGAATTGCGTTCCCGTAGTTACCCTTGTTTAGATTCGCTATACCTCTAAGGAAGTAGACGGCGAAATTATCTGGGATCAATCCGATCGCGTCATCAAAGTCTTTAATCGCCTCCTGATGCCGTTTGAGGCTGTATTTTGCCTGCCCTCGGATCGTGTAGGCATCAGCATACCGGTATAATGGAATGGCTTTATTAATCCCTTCTACTGCCAGATCATAATCATGGTTTTCTAATTTATTATGCCCCCACATTTCATAGACAAAGGCAAGTATAGGATCTTTCTTTTGCCAATCCGAGAGATTTTGCTCATCTGAATTAAGCAATGACTTCAGTGCCATTGAAGTACTGGCGAAACTAAAATTCTCGGCTGTGGAAACGGCGATTCCAATAACTTGTCCGTTGCTGTTTAGGACTGGTCCGCCACTGTTCCCAGTAGAAACAACAGAAGCCCCGCGATTTTCTGGAAAACCTTCGGGGACCAACCGAAGTTGTTTGTCGCTGTTTCGGATGCCGTGTACTTTGCCCTTTGTGACATCGTAAGCTCCACCGGGGTAACCTGCGAGGAAAATGGGTTCGTTTATTTTTCCTTCGCCAATTTCAAGGGGGTTGCCTTTACCTTCCACCTTTAGAACAACCAAGTCACGGTCGAGATCATATCCAGTGACCTTTTCAATATTGTAAACTTTTGTTTTCCCAACAGCGAAAACCATTCTTGCACCAGCAACAACATGGATATTGGTCGCAATTTTATCACGTCCTACGAAAAAGCCGCTACCGTGGTTGATACCGCTGTCTGCCTCTCCGATAACTATCAGGACTGTAGCATCTTTAGCACGCTGCTCGGGAGTCTGTGTACAAGAGCATAGGATCCCGAAAATAAGTAATGCGAATAAAAATTTTCTACTATATGTCATAAGCACGATCTTTCTTATGGTTTAGGCTTCATTATGAGTTGACCAATAAAGGTTAGATAGGTGTAGGAGGACTCCCGCAACTACAAAACGCTGGAAATGCTTAAAACATTCCATAATAGGATAGCAGGTTTCCCGTAAAAAGTCAATTTGACAATTACTGGAAGACTGTGTTAAAATGTGGATAGGAAATACATAGGGCAAACGGAGGGCTGGGTCATGAAATTATTTATCGTTGCTATCATCAGTATCGCGTTTTTCGGGATGCTCGCGAGTTTCGCCGACGAACAGGCTGAGCCAGCACCGCCAAAAGTTGGCGACACAGCACCGGATTGGACGCTCCAAGACCCTGAAGAGAAAGAACATAACCTGAAGAAGCTGCGCGGTAAGGTCGTCTTTCTGATTCTCGGTAACCGGAAAATTCGGAAGGAAGACGACAAATGGGCAGAGGCGTTTCAGAAGGATTATCGAGAGAACACACAGGTTAACGCCTATATCATCGCCGATATGCGGAGCGTTCCGGGGTTCATACCGAAACGGTTTATTAGAGGTCAACTCAAGAAAAACCCGCCGCCTGTGAAATTCCTACTGGATTGGAAAGGCGAAGTGCATAAACAGTATCAGACAGAAAAAAAGAAACCGACGCTCTACCTAATCTCGCAGAAAGGCACGATTGTATTCCACCGAAAAGCGGATTTCAAACCGGAGGCTTATGCCGAACTTAAAAAGGAAATCGACAAACTTTTAACCGCCCCTGACGAAGAGTAATTTTTTCTGGATCTGCCCTGCGATCCCTTCTATTTTTTTATTCAAGAAAAGTAACCAACCGCGTCCAACCCATTGTAATAGGAGAAAAATATGTCTTCTACAGAACCCAAAGTCGAAAATTACCTATCCAGTCCAATCTTTCCGCTTGTTACTGGACTGCTCCTTGGTGGATTCGGGCTGTTCGCGATGTGGGTAGCAGCAGACGATACGCTGTTCCATATTTTAGCGTTATTTCTAACTGTCTGCGGTTTCTCCGCCGCTGCTTACGGACTAATGGGAACATTAGAGGGCAAACAGCCCAGAAAACTTACTAAAAGTGAACGGCAAGAAGTACTCACACTTTCTCAGAGTTTGAAGGTACGTTACCCGACTTACACATTGAAGGTTCACAAATTGAAAGAGAAGCACGAGACGCTTCATGAGAAGTTCCCTGAAATTCGGGCATACGCTGAGGAATTCAATCACCGTCTCAAGATGTTCCAATCTGGGTTAGCTGAATTGGAGACACAACTCCACGATAACCTAAAAAAGCACGCGCCTGTTATAGATAATGACAGTGTAGACGGTGTCGCAAAGAAAATTATTTGGTCGGATAAGCAGCTTGAGTTGACGCAATTAGGGACTGCCTTAAAAACGTTAGCCGAGACAGAAAGACCGGTAGTGCCAGAGACTTACCGTAGCGTGTTGAGTCGTATTCGTAAAGACCTCAAAAGGTTTGATAACGGCGTAACGCTTTACCACGAATTGCTGATAGCATGCACCAAAGAAACCTCCGAGTTTGATGCCATCAAAGCATTGAAAGAAGAAGTTGAGGCGGTTGACGCGCTAATGTCCCTGCACGAAGCTGAATTGCAAAAACTGGAGACAGATACCCAAACGCAATACGAGATGTCAAAAATGGCACTGTCGATGTTTCAAGAACGTTTTGACGAGTTCAAATCGGATTGAGAGTTTTAATAGCAAACTTGCTGAAAGGCTGAAAGTGAATACCTATGAAATATCTCGTAACCGGCTGTGCAGGATTTATCGGATGGAAAGTGACGGAATTTTTGCTGGAGATGGGTCATACCGTCGTCGGGGTTGATAACATAAATACCGCTTACGACATACGTGTCAAGCAGTGGAGACTCAAGCAACTCGAAGGCACCCCAAACTTTGAATTCCACCGTTTTGACATCTGCGACCGAGATGCACTGCGAAAAATATTTAGAGGTTCTGATACGGCACAGCGGAGTGTGCCTACTACTTTTAATGCTGTGATTAACCTTGCAGCACGCGCCGGTGTCCGGCAGTCTGTGGAAAATCCGTGGGTATACGTTGATACGAACGTGACCGGGACGCTAAACCTGTTAGAGTTATGCCGTGAGTTTGAAGTAAGTAAATTTGTATTGGCTTCAACATCAAGCCTCTACGGTGCGAACAACTCACTTCCGTTCAGTGAGGAAGCGAACACAGACGGTCCCTTATCCCCTTATGCTGCTTCAAAAAAAGGTGCCGAATCGCTTTGTCACAGTTACCACCATCTCTACGGTATCGACGTGACAATCTTCCGTTTTTTCACTGTCTATGGGCCCGCTGGTAGACCTGACATGAGTGCGTTCCGCTTCGTCCAATGGATTAGCGAAGGAAAACCGGTTATTGTCTATGGCGATGGCAAACAGTCCTCGCGAGACTATACCTATCTCGAAGACATTGCCCGGGGTGTGATTGCAGGGTTGAAACCGCTCAAGTACGAAGTGATTAATCTCGGTTCAGATAGTCCCATCGTGCTGATTGATACGATTCGACTGATAGAGGAATTAATTGGCAAAGAAGCGGAACTCTCACATCAACCGTTCCATCCCGCAGATGTGCGTGCAACGTGGGCAGATATCCGAAAGGCGGAAAAACTTTTAGAGTGGCGACCACAGGTCACTTTTCGAGAGGGAATAACCGCACTTGTGGAATGGTATCAGGCAAATCGGGAATGGGCAAAGCACATCCAAACAGGCTAAACCGCAGATACAGCCTGTGAACCGCTACGCTGCGTTAAAAGCGTGACCGCCTTTTTCAAAGCGTTCGCGTCCACCTTTATTTTCGCTATCTCTACCTCGCGTTGCACATAAGTTAGTGTATGCTCCGGACTCATCGGGGCAGCAATGTCTTGTACAATCTTATGGAGCCGTTTAACATCGGCTTTCTTGATGCCTGTCTGTGCCTCAACGCGGGTATGTAGCACAGCAGGAGATTCCGGCTCCTCAACGGGTTTTGCTTGCTTGGTCCGGGTGGGCTTAGCTTTAGGTTTCGACTCGGCAGACGACGCTGTCAGTGTCTTCGCACGACGGGCACGTTTTCGAGAAGTTCCCTGTTTAGCGGACTGAATTTTCCCTGCCTCCAAGGATTTGACTCCACATTCTTTACATAACTTCGCTGTGACATCTCCCAAGGTCATCGTTACAATAATTTCACTGATTGACCCACAGAGTTCACATTCGGCGAGGTTTTCGATGCCTGCAAGGATGTCCGCCTGTATTGCCAACATCTTTTCCTTGTCGGTCTTTGTCTGCTTCTCCTTCTGGCAGAGCGCGATCAATTTCTGGGCAGATTTTTCAATTGTGTCTAAATGTCCCATGTTTCCCCCTAAGATGCCTAACAAGGTACCCCGATATTAGATTTTTTAACGTGATTTGCAGGCGAGATTTGTGACAGGAGACGTACCTATTCCAGACAATTATTCCGACTGTTGTAAGGCAGTGACTTTTTTATCCGTATAGAGTTTATATTCAAAACTATCAAGCAGTGCCTCGCAACTCGCGGAGATGATATTCTCTGAGACACCGACGGTTCTCCAACTTTTCTCTCCGTCACTCGCTTCAATCAGCACTCTGACTTTTGAACCAGTGCCAGCTTTGGTATCCAGCACTCGGACTTTGTAATCTATGAGCCGGACTGTCTGCAGGGCGGGATAGAACTGTTCGAGAGCCTTTCGGAGTGCCGTGTCAAGTGCGTTGACCGGACCATCGCCATCGGCAGCGGTATGTGCAGTCAGACCGTCTGGTGTCGTGACCTTTACGGTTGCTTCGGAACGCATCGCGAAATCAGTGAACTGCTCAATAATCACGCGAAAACCGACAGGATCAAAGAAGGACTCATATCCGTTAAACACCTTATGTGTCAAAAGTTCAAACGATGCTTCAGCGGCTTCGTATTGGTAACCTTCTTGTTCGGCTTCTTTGAGACGCTTGAAGAGTTCTAACACCTGCGGTGAATTCTTATCGTAATCCGGATACTCCTTCTCAATTTTTTTCATGATCGTGCCGCGTCCGGCTTGGTCAGAGACGAGAATCCGTTGCGTATTGCCAACCGTTTCGGGTATGATGTGTTCATAAGTAAGGCGGTTTTTACGGATCGCATCGGTATGTAAACCCCCCTTATGCGCAAAAGCAGAACGTCCCACATAGGGTTGACGCTCATCATGCGGGAGGTTCGCCAATTCGCTGATAAGTCGTGATACGCTCGTTAATCCTTGCAGCTGCACATCGCTGAGACACTTTATCCCGAGTTTGAGTTGAACCGTAGGGATAATAGAGGCGAGATTAGCGTTTCCACACCGTTCACCATAGCCGTTGAATGTACCTTGTATGTGGGTCGCACCAGCCTGTACAGCCAATACCGAGTTTGCCGCACCCATCCCAGCATCGTTGTGCGTGTGAATGCCGACAGGCAAAGATAACTCGGCGAGGACGACCTTGACACCTTCCTGGATCTCCAATGGCAATCTACCACCGTTGGTATCACAGAGGACGAGACAACTCGCACCACCTGCTGCAGCGGCTCGCAGTGTTTCTACTGCATACGCAGCGTCATCGGCGTAGCCATCAAAAAAGTGCTCCGCATCGTAAATTACCTCGCGACCGTTCTCCACGAGGTATCGGACAGAACTCTCAATTAATTCCAAGTTCTCTTCAGCCGTCACGCGCAGGACATCGGTCGCATGGAGCCGCCAACTTTTCCCGAATATCGTGACAGTTCGTGCCCCCGTGTCCAGCAAAGCAGATAGATTCGGATCGGCATCGGCGGTATAAGTCGGGTATCTCGTGCTACCAAATGGCACAATCGTCGCTGTTTCGAGTGCCAGCCCCTTCGCCCGCTTGAAAAATTCTATATCTTTCGGATTGGAACCTGGGTAACCCCCCTCAATGTAGCGGATCCCTAATTTATCAAGTGCTTCTATGATGATGAGTTTATCTTCAACAGAAAACGCCACGCCTTCTGCTTGGCTGCCATCCCTGAGCGTTGTATCGTAAAATTCAACCATGTTATTCTTCACTGTAAGTTTTGGCTCGCGCTTTTGAATATGGGCTTGCAAACTTTGCCCTACAACGCCAAAATTTGGTGTCTCCTTTTAGTAGCAATACCCGTTTAATTGTTACTGAAATTCTATCACATTTTAGGGCAAAAGTCAAGATATTTGTAGTTCTACGACATGTTTCTCTTTCATAATCCACATAATTGTGTTATCATTTAACCATCATGAAAAACTATGCTATTTTACTCATTTGCGTTGCGTTGTTGTTTCCAGGTTGCGGAATGTTGGTGTCAAAACCGAAACCCATTGCGCCCCCGTTACCAACAGCTTCTATAGACCCGCTCGAAACACTACACACCGATATTGATGCCGTTTTGCAGGAAACGTTGTTCACAACAGCAAGTGTCGGTATAAAAGTTGTCGCTGTCAAAACAGGGGAGGTCGTTTATGAAAAGAACCCCTACAAACTCCACCATCCTGCCTCCACAACAAAACTCTTCACGGCAGCAACCGCCTTGGCAAAACTCGGATCAGACTACCAGTTTGAAACGACTGTCTACATCGATGCGGATGCGGATACACAAGTGGTCGGAGACATCTACCTCAAAGGCAGAGCCGACCCAGTGCTTCAACCGATTGATATAATGAAATTGGTCGATACGTTGCTTGAAACTGGCTTGAAATCGATACAAGGTGACATTGTCGTTGATACAACATACCTCGATACTGTTCGGGAAGGTCCCGGATGGATGTGGGACGATAGGCAGCTTCGGATTAGTGCTTTAAGCATCAGACAAATAGAACCGGAACCGGGTACAAGGAGCAGAGCCCTTGCATGCGGTTATCTACTGAAAAACGAACTCATAGAGAAAGGTATTGAGGTGACAGGTGATGTTGTCCCCGGCACAGTGCCATTAGATGCGCGTACGGTTGCCAAACACTTATCGCCGCCACTCGCCGATATCATCAAATTAATGAACAAACCGAGCGACAATTGGATCGCCGAACTGCTTTTCAAAACGATAGGTGCTGAAGTGATGGGTGAACCCGGCACATGGCAAAAAGGGAGAGATGCTGTCAATGAATTCTTAGAAGAAATCATGGGTGAACCATCAGCGCATCGGTTTGTTGATGGTTCTGGACTCTCTCGCTATAATCTCCTCAACGCCGAATTGCTCACGCAGTTGCTCGTCTATATGTATCAGAATTTTGAGTTGATGCCGGAGTATGTGGCATCGCTCCCGATTGCTGGTGTTGATGGCACCTTAAGCAGTCGGATGCAAGGCGTATATGCTGAAAGGATATTACGTGCGAAAACAGGGACGTTGAGTGGTGTCTCTGCGCTTGCTGGCTACACGACCACGGCAGATGGTGAGGTCTTTGCATTCGGTATCCTCATCAGCCACTACGTCGGTTCTGCTATCCCCGCGCGGGATATCCAAGATAAGATTGGAAACTATTTAACAAGTTTCAGTCGTCATCCCGTTAGTAATGTTAACGGCAAACTCTCCGAAGATGAATAGGAGCAACTTGAGCGTGCTATTCTATTAAGGCAATTTCTTTTACGATTTAAGTTTTCGTGTGGTATAATATTCGCTGTTTCATAGCACAGATTTAATGAGATAATTATAACCTGACTGTCTGCGGATTCTCTGCCAACCTTTCAAAAACTGAAACAGTCTTTGAATACAACAGACATACTATACGGATGTTTTATGCGAATTGTTAGAGAAAATGAGTTGGTGAAATTTGCAGAGCGACATCCGAATATTCGTGCCTCCCTCAACCATTGGGCACAATTGATAAGAGCAGGAAGTTTCAAGTCAATTATTGAGTTGCGTGAAACGTTCGGACGCGTTTCACCAGTAAAGGTACGCCCCAAAAGATTTAATCGCGATTCAATAACATTAACAGTTTTCAACATTAGTGGCAATGATGCCCGTCTCATTGCGGTTGTACAATATACGAAACAGGTCGTGATTATTGATCAGGTGCTAACGCACGACGAATACGATACAGGAAATTGGAGAAAGTGAACCATGTTAACTGAAAGACCACCTACACAACATACATCGTCAACACCAATTTCTATGGAACTTAATGCCTTGCTTGAGAAAACGGATATTAGCGCGTTCTTCCAAAAGCAAACAATTGCTGAGTTCAGTTCTGAGCATCTACAAACCCTGATGTGGAAAATCGTTCCTGAAGTTCCAATACCTGCTTCCGAACCAATAAAGGCATCGGAACAAGAACAGGTTGAATTTGGTCCGTACCCCGAAAACGACTACCAATGGCTTGTAGAGGTACTTGAGGCGTTAACCGATATAGTGAGTCGGAACGTAAACAACGACTTTGCTGCACTGACCGAAGTTGACTATGAACAACTTGATGCCGTACTGAAAGAGTTGATTTATGTGGTTGGTGATGATGAAGAGCATTCCTTGGCACCATTGATGGATTTCATCGGTACCCTCACCTCACAATATGAGGACAAACACTTTCCAAAATTGACAGACCTATTCCCCGAACTAATGGAGGGTGTAAAGCCAAAAGACACAAAGGATAAGGAGTGCAAGGATAATTCTACAAAGGTATCAAAGAAACCTATAAATACACTTGCCGCAGAGGCGTTTTTCTCCATCGGTAACTCTCTTTTGGAAGGAAATAGGGAAGAGAAAGCAATTTACGCTTACAACCAAGCGATACATCTGAATCCGAAGTATGCGCATGCTTACTACAATCGTGGGATAGCGAAAGGAGCATTAGGTCAACATGAGTCTGAGATTGCCGATTTTGATGAGACGCTTCGACTCGCACCGGATTTTGCCAAAGCTTACTTCTTACGAGGCTTCACAAAAGTCACACTGAATCGCTATGAATCCGCGGTTGCTGACTTTGATGCAAGTATCCAACTGAATATAGACGACTCCGTAATGTATATAGCCTACTTCCTGCGCGGCTATTCAAAATACACACTACGGTTCTATGAGGATACAATTGCCGATTTTAATGAAGGTATCCAGCTCAAACCAGATGATGCATATGCCTATTTCATACGGGGGCGTGCGAAGGTAGCATTAGAACGCTATGAGGCTGGGATTACTGATTTTGATGAAAGTCTTCAACTCAATCCAGAGGCAGCGTATGTCCATTTTTTGCGAGGTAGTGCAAGAATAGAATTAGGTAGATACCAGTCTGCGCTTACGGACTGTGAGGAAGCGATTCGGAGAAATCCTGATTTGGCGGAAGCCTACCATACACGAGGCGAAGCCTATCGTCTTTTAGGCAAAACGCTGGAAGCAAAAGCCGATTACCAGAAAGCCTTGGAATTAGCAGAGGAAACCGACGACCAAGACCTCAAAATCGAGATTGAGCAATCGCTTGAAAAACTTAACAACACCGAGTAGAGAACAAATTTCCTCACAATCTATCCTAATCAAACCGCGACGTAATCTCCGGCGGCGGTTCTCCTACAGCAGACTTTCCATCCCGCAACAACGGTTCCGCATTGCCCCACAAACGACTCCCATCATGTGAGAGAAGAGGCTCAGCGGAATACTGTGCGAGGTAGGCACGCCGCAGATTATTCGTGTAGTTCGTCCCGCTGCAGTGGAAGTTGACACTCGTAAACGCCACAATGCTCCCCGCAGGTACGATAGCAGGGACACCCTTCTCCGGTCCGAAATAGCCCACCATATCATTGCTTTCATCGTCACGGATGTGCTTTACCCATGAACGGATACCGATGTTGGAAAACGGCATTACATAGACTGTCCCGTTCTCTTCGGACATATCGTCAAGGGCACACCAACAGGTGAGATACGGTTTGTGATCGGGATAACCGACGTAGCCTGAATCCTGATGCCAACTGAATTTCATCCCCTCTTCCGCGCCTTTGACGACATATTGTTCCCAGAAGAGATACGCCGTATCGCCTAAGGTGGCGCGGCAGACATCTGCCATCAAGTCGCTGAACAGGAATTCGCGGAGTTTTGGCTGCCTCCTGAAGCAGTTTGAGACGAAATACCGTTTACCGCGATGGTTGAGACCGAGTACATCTGTGTCCTGCCGCGCCATCTCAGCATCCGCCTGATTGATAAAGGTCCCGCATTCACCGCGAAGCAGTTCCAGCAGCGGTTCCGGGATAACATTTTCTAAAATGAAATAGCCTTCCTCTTGGAATTGCTGTTTCTGTGCATCGGTTATATTCATTTTTTTAATTATTCAGTTTCTGCTCTGCCCTCCACTGTAGGAGGGGTTTGTAACCCCGATTCCTTCGGGCTTCTATTCGATATTGACCCGACGGACAACCTGACCGTTGCTTTCCCAATAAGTATGTTTCCCAGTCATGTAGTCAGAGTCTGCAGCGGGTTGGATATTCCCCTTCGTATCAATCGCTCTGGAGACGACAGTATGTTCACCCTTCGGCGGATTATCCCAATTAAGATGCCAGATTTTCCATGCGAATTCCGTGTTCTCTTCCGGGTCAATCGTCGCTTTTTGCCATGCGCCGCCATCAATACTCACCTCAACGGTAGCAATAGGCGCGCCCCACGCCGCACCGTAGATACGGTACTTGTCGCCGATACGCGTTACTTTCGCTGCTAACGATTTCAACTGTGTCCTACCGACCGAGGTCTCCATCCAGACCGATTCGCCATCGGGACGTTTCTCTTCACGCATCGTGACATAATCGCGTCCCATGAATCTCCCCATATACCGGGTATCCCGCACCTCAATACGCTTAAGCCACTTGACACATGCGATGCCGTACCAACCCGGGGCAATCAGGCGTAGTGGCGCGCCGTTGTCGTGTGGTAACGGTTCCCCGTTCATCTCATAGCAGAGAAGCATCGTATCTTCCAGTGCGTCTTCAACGGACATACTGCGTGCGAAATTCTGACGCATCTTGACCTTTCGCCGTTCCTCTTCGCCAACATCGTGTCCGAAGAAAATTACCTCAATGCCGTCTTCTTGAATGTTAGCTTCCTTGAGGATAGGGGCAAGCGGTGTACCCGCCCATTTCGCGTTGCCAATTGCCCCAGTAAACGTTGGAAATCCGTGGTTGCCGGAGCATTCGAGCGTAAAGGTTACCTCTTGCCGCGGACGCGCTTTAATGTCGTCAATCGCGAGCATCAGCGGATTATCGACCAAACCGCTCACTTCTAACTTCCACGTCGCGAGATCAACTTCAGGCTTGCCGTAGTGTGAAACGTTGAAGAATTCAGCGTTCGGTGTTATAAACGTATCCAATTCGTTCCAATCCAACAAGACTCGTTCTGAGGGTGGCGGCTGATCAGTGAACGGTATAAGCACTTCACCTTCACGACTGGGGAAGGCATAGACTGCCCACGGGCTGAGTAGCAGTCCTGTAAGCGTTAAACCGCTGCGTCGCAAAAAATCTCTACGCTCCATGGTGACTCCTCATTTTTCGGTAGACGTGGCTTAAGCCTTCATCGCCGCCATATAGTTGGCATTAACCTGTTTCCAATTGACGACCTTACCCCAAGCATCAACATAATCGGCGCGCCGGTTCTGATAGTTGAGATAATAGGCATGTTCCCAGACATCAAGACCGAGGATAGGCGTATGTCCCTTCATCAAAGGACTATCCTGATTCGATGTCGAATAGATTTGCAACTTCTTCTTATCATCAACGACAAGCCATGCCCACCCTGACCCGAAATGCGTTTTCGCGGCTTTGGTGAACATCTCGCTACCAGCATCGAATGAACCGAATGTGGATTGAATCGCCTCCGCGACTTTCCCTGTGGGTTCGCTACCACCGGGAACCATAATGCTCCAGAAGAGCGTGTGATTGGCGTGTCCGCCGCCACTGTTGATAACGGCTTGACGGATGTCCTTCGGCACTTTATCAATATTCCGAAGCAGTACCTCAATCGAGAGGTGCTCCAAATCGTGATGATGCGCAATCGCTGCATTGAGTTTATTAACATAGCCTTGGTGGTGTTTTCCGTGATGGATCTCCATCGTGCGTTTGTCAATGTGAGGTTCAAGCGCATCGTGTGGGTACGGGAGTTTTGGCAGCGCATGGCCATGGCTATGTGCATGCTCGTGGTGGTCTGCGTAAAGGCGCAGCGGACTGTTTGCAAGAAGCAGCCCTGCCACTGCAGTGCTTCCCTGAATTAAAAAATTTCTACGATTCATAATTTCTCCTTGTCCTGCTGTTTTGAATAGGATTTTAGCAGGATTTTAGGTTTGTGTCAATATAAAATTCAGTTGATTTTGGTAAAGAGATGTGGTATGTTGATTACAGTATTGCTACGAAGGAGAAATGCTTTATGCCTAAAGTAGAATTAGATTATCTTCAATCCGTTGAACTTGATAAAGTATGGGAGAACGAGCCGGGCGACTTTACACCGTGGTTAGCGGAGGAGGAAAACCTCAAACAACTTGGTGAAACACTCGGTATGGAACTTGAATTTGAAGGACAAGAATTGCCTGTTGGAAATTTCCGGGCGGATATCCTGTGCAGAAATACAGTAGATGGTTCGCGGGTGCTGATTGAAAACCAATTAACGAGAACCGACCACCCTCACCTCGGTCAACTTTTGACGTATGCAGCTGGATTGGATGCCCGGACAGTTGTCTGGATTGCAAAGGAGTTTCGAGAAGAACACCGTGCCGCGCTTGATCGGTTAAATGAAATTACAAACGAAAGTTTCCAGTACTTCGGGATAAAAATTAAGGTATGGCAAATTGTTGGAAATTCCGCTCGCGCCCCACAGTTTGAGATCGTTTCCAGCCCCAACAATTGGAGTCGTACGGTGAGTCGCGAAACACGAGGCTTTGAGGACAAAGATCTTTCCGAAGCCCAACGACTGAAGCAAAAGTACTGGTCCAAATTACGCGATTACATGATTCAGAAGGATACGCCGATTAAATGGGGCAAATTAGGACACTGGGGCGACCAAGGTTTCAGCATAGGGCGCGGCAATTTCGGATTAGTCGCACGACAGAACTCAAGAGACAACTTTATTGCTATTATACTCTTCATGCTCGGAATGGACGCTAAAAAGCATTTCGATTTGTTGAAGGAGCAGCAGCAGCAGGAAATTGAGGACGAACTTGGCATCTCACTTGAATGGAAAAAGTTACCTGAAGGTAAGCAAAGTTTAGTGTTATTTTCCAAAAGGGATACAGATCCAGCAAACGAGGTCGATTGGCAAAATCAACATGAATGGCTTGCTTCAAATCTCGAAAAGTTCGACGAGGTCTTCCGACCCCGCGTAAAAGCACTTAATGCTGATGACTGGGAACCTCCTGAAGACGAGGGTGATGAATAGACAATCAATGAAAAACACAGACACTTTTCATATCCTCGCATTAGATGGCGGAGGCACCCGCGGCATGTACACCGCCCAACTTCTCGCTAAAATTGAAGAGGTTTTTGGAACGCGGATCAAAACCTGTTTCGATCTCATTGCTGGAACAAGTACAGGTGCCATCATCGCCGGTGCTGCTGTCTCCGACATCCCGATGGTGGATATCGTTGAACTTTTTGATACCGAGACACCACACATCTTCCGAAGGAGATGGTATCGCATCCCGTTGTTCCTCAGCAAATATCCAAGCGAACAACTCGCCAAGGTTATCGCCAAGCATATTCCCGCAACGCCTCTCGGTGAAATAGCAACGCCGTTGATGATAACAAGCTCAGAGATCACCAAAAGTGAAGTTCACATTTTTAGGTCCAATTATGGAAGTCTCGATTCGGAAATCGCTCCTACAAATCAAGGGGTCTGTTTACGAGATGCTATCCTCGCTTCTTGTGCTGCACCCACATTTTTTGCCCCAAAGTCCGTTGACAACCTCTTGTTAGCAGACGGCTGCTTATGGGCAAACAATCCTTCCGCAATTGCCGCCACAGAGGCACTCTCAGTATTTAGAAAAGCCCCGCAAGAGATTCGGATGCTATCCATCGGCACAGGACACTCGGTGAACATGTACCAACAAAGACGGGGTTGGGGATTTCTCACCGGATGGGGTGGCGCGAAACTAACCTCCTACGTGATGACATTGCAAGCCCAAGCATCCGCACATGCAACGAAACTGTTGCTAAAGGGCAATTATTTACGCGTCAATCCAGAAATCGATCGCTGGGAGATAGATACCCTTACGCAGTCAGACAACCTCAAATCTCTTGCCGATCGCGATTTTGAGAAGCATGCCGCAGAAATTAGAACATTTATTTCCGCCTAAGATAAAATAAGACAATCACCGCAAAGTGTTGTTCTCACGCTCTCCTATTTTTTTCTAACGCTATCATCCGCGACTTAAACAACCATAATATACTTTTTCGTAAAAAAGATTGACTTTTTATGTTGTAAAATGTACAATGCAGGAGAATGTGACAAATTTTTCCACTTTAAGAAGTGTAAGGTAATTTCTTGTTTCGTTAACGAGAGGCTAAAAACCTCAAACTTCATCCATTAATAATGCTATTTCCAATTTCGTCTTGGAGTAGGATTTAACTGGACCCAATCAGGGAATAAGGAGAAATTTTCATGGAAGCGTTCAAGCGATTTATAGGGATTGTGCTTATCGTCATTGCGGCGATAGTCGCCATCCAAACAATACTTGAGCCGATTTACCACACCTCCACCGATGATAGTCCGCACAGTTCCGCTTGGGACTACATCAATCCGCTCTCCGCCATTTCGATAATCTTGGGGTTGATATTCGGCTACATTCGTATGCGTGGCATCGGTGAGAATTCAAGCGTTCAAGAGTACATAGCGGCGAACACGTTATTCTACGGGTTCATTTTCACAGCTATAATATTCTTCTGGAACTGGTTCGGCATCATGGGTGCCGCGTCAGACTTTACGGCTGTCGGTATGGACACCCGCAGTTTAGTATGGATCCTCTTTGATGCCATATTGCCACCGTTGAATATCGCAATGGGTATCTATCTGCTACGTGCCAGCGAATAGGCAACGAAGCCTATTTCAGCGTTAACATTCTGGTTCAGAGTAGGGCGATTTCTCAAACGAATGTGTTATTACGAACCTAAAAGCGAAGTGCGCGCTTTCTAAGCGCGCACTTTACTTTTTTATGGACAATTTTCGAGATTCCTGATACCCTTTACTGCCAAGATAACAACCTAAGACCCCTTCTGATTGAAGATTTTTCTTAAAAGGTCTACTGTTTTTAGTTATGCCCGGTGCGGTTAGGAAACCGCACCATAGATATCAATTTAGTAAATTTTCAGTGGTTTCCTCGTGAAGTCCCGTAGGTTGGATAGAACGGTGTTGAGAAGTTGGATGTTGGTAGGCCAAACACACCTGAAAGCTAATATCCCACTATATCTACTCATGAACGGAGTGAAACCCAACTTTAGACTGTCAGGGTCTCAGAACCTTCAAGGTATCCAAAGCGTTGGGTTTTACTCGGTTTCTGGTGGCTGTTGTGCATCAGGAACAAGTCGTATTTTTCTCTGATTTGGCAGGCTTTGGTGGTATCCGTTCAACCTAACCTACAGGACTGTTTTTAGTTATGCCCGGTGCGGTTAGGAATGCAGATCGCATTTGGGTGTGTACACCGCAAAACCGCCCCTACCGGATCTGGATGGTATAATAGGAGAAATTTTATGGAAATAAGAGCAAACCGAGTAAAAGAGAAATTAGCTGCTGGTGATTTAGCATACGTCATCTCAGGACTCACGAATGCTGACGATATAGACCTCTTCGGTCCAAACGGATACGACGGCGTATGGCTGGAAGGCGAACACGGTGCTGTCGATGCATCGCGAATCGGCGATCTGACGCGGGCATGCGACCTCTGGGGCATGACCTCTATCACACGCGTCAATCGTAACGATCAGGCACTGATCTACCGCACGCTTGACTGTGGTTCGATGGGAATTTGTGTCCCGCACGTCAACACGAAAGCGGAGGCCCAAAACGTCGTGGACGGTACAAAGTTCGCCCCCATCGGTCACCGCGGGATGTATACGAGCCGCCAAGGCTATGGTGTGGACAACTATTTTGATGTCGCTAACTCACAAACGCTCGTCATCGTCTTGATTGAAGACATTGTCGCGGTTAACAACTTAGACGAGATTCTCACCGTCGACCATATTGATGTATTTTTCGTGGCACCATCGGATTTAGCGACTTCTATGGGGCATATCGGGAACCTTACCCACCCCGATGTTCAGAACACAATAGATACAGCACTTGCTCGTATCCAAGCGGCAGGACGAGTTGCTGGCACCTTGACGCTTGATGCCACGGTTGAGAAATATGTCAAGGCAGGTGTACGGTTCTTAATGACAGGTGTTGGCGGATGGATTACGTCCGGGGCGGCAGCATTTAAAGAACGCGCAGAAAGCGCGAAAAACTAATTTGCAGCATAACGTATCAAAAAGGGGAAACTCACATGAAAGACTTTCTGAAATTCAAAAAGATGATCACACCAATTATCATTCCAATACTGTTTTGGGTCGGTGCCATTATCTGTGTCATTGCCGGAATTGTCTTTATTGCTATGGGAGCTACGGACAACTTTGGTGCTGATGGAGGTGAAATGGTACTTATGGGATTTTGTTACCTCTTTCTCGGTCCAATTGCCATACGTTTCTACTGTGAGTTCTTGATAATCCTATTTTCCGTTAACGATAAACTGACAGATATTAAAGATTTGTTGAAACACCAGCAAGATAACGATAATCAGAGCAATTTGTCAGAAGAATAAACTGGCTTAAAATTAAGGTTCGTGAAGGGCGCGCTTACAAAGCGCGCCTATTCGCGCTGAGGAACCGCTCAATATCGAAAGCAGCGTTGAGACAATCACGCCAGAAAAGTGACCCCACCAGATGCCTCTCTGCCTTGCCAAACTGAACCTATCGGATAGATGTGCTTTTCGATGAAGTCCGGGTACATCTCAAGTCCCCAACCGGGTGCTGTCGGTGTAACATAGGCACCGTCACGAACTTCGATGGGGTGTAGGAAAACATCCTCTTGCAGGAAATTGAGGTATTCAACCACCTGTGTATCCGAATGTGCAGCGACACAAATTTGATCCCAGATGGCATAGTGTTGAATCATATTGCATAACCCGATGCCGCCACCGTGTGGACAGACAGGGACACCATACTTTGCCGCCATTAAGATGACCCCTAACACATCGTTGACGCCTCCGAGCCGTGTTGCATCAATCTGACAATACTGGATCGCCCCGCTCGTGATTAACTGTTTGAAGATAACAGGGGATGGCACCTGTTCTCCCGTAGCGACACCGATGCCGTGCTTCTCTAAGGCACGCGATATTTTTACGAAGCCGAGCACATCATCGCGTGCTGTGGGTTCCTCAATCCATGTCGGCTTGAACACTGCCAATTCTTCCATATAGGCGATGGCTTCATTAACACCCCAAATCTGGTTTGCATCCAACATCAAACGTGCCTCTGAGCCGATCGCCTCGCGTATGAAGGCGAGCCGTTTCTTGTCAAATTCCAAATCCTGTCCGACCTTCATTTTGAAGCAGTCGAGTCCGGCTGCTTTCACTTGATTTACGGTCTCAATAATTTGCTCATCCGTTAAACCGAGCCACCCCGCTGTGGAATACGCCTTCGGTCCCTGTTGATGGAGTTTCTGTTCACGGACTTCTCGACTGTCCCAGTGTTTGCTAAGTATCTCTGCTGCTTCATCAGGGGTCAGGGCATCGCGTAGATACCGCCAATCGATGGACTGCACAATTTTCTCCGGTGGCAAATCGACCAGCAATTTCCAAAGCGGTTTATCAATTAGTTTCGCCCAGACATCCCACATCGCATTGACAATACTCCCGATTGCCATCCGATTGACACCATCTGCGAGCCAGCGTAACTGGTGATGGTCTATGAGCAGTCTGTGAAAGGCACCCGGATCATCAACGAAAGTGTCCACCTCCATCCCAATTACGAGTTGTGCGAGGTCTTCAACCCCGTAAGCGATCCAATCGTTTCCAGCACCAGCAGTGAAGGCGACTGAAATACCGAGATGCCCAGTATCTGTTTCTATTGTTGTTAGCACTGCGGAATAGTTAGGCTTCTTATGGAACGGATCGGAACCGAGTAGCGTATCCGATGTCGGAACTCGTAAATCAACAACGTTAACCTTTTGAATTTTGCCCGATATTTTCATACTTAACTTGACTCCTTTTTCCCCAAAGTATATAATGAATTGACATGAAAATCTACACTAAATTTGGTGATTCTGGGGAAACCGCGCTTTACGGTGGGACAAGAGTCGGAAAAGACGCTCCCCGAATTGAAGCGATCGGGACTGTTGATGAACTGAACGCTTACATCGGCTATGCGCAAACACTCGTTGATGATACAGACCTCTCCGATCTGATGGCGCAAATCCAAAATCACCTCTTCGCGGTCGGTGCAGATTTAGCAACGCCTGCGACACACACAAAAGCTGCTGAATTCCGCATATCAGCGAATTTCACAACAGCGATGGAAACCGCGATAGACACACTTTCAGAGGAACTTCCGCCACTGACAAACTTTATTCTACCCGGTGGATGCACTGCCGGTGCTATTTTACATATTGCCCGCGTTGTCTGTCGCCGAAGCGAACGGTGTGTTGTGCGCCTTGCACGCGAAGAAGATGTTAATCCTGAGATAATTCGGAGTTTGAACAGGCTTTCGGATCTTCTGTTTGTTCTCGCTCGAGTAGTGAATTTCCGAGCGAACACTTCGGAACCGATTTGGGAGTCCCAATCAGATGCTTGAAAAAGCGGAGGTATTAAGATGTTGTATTATGGCAAGGTTTTCAAATCACGCGAACTGAAAATCATAACTGGACTCTTAATAACCCAAGTTGCCATCTTTAGTAGTACAACCTGTTTCGCTTGAACATCTTGGCGATTTCCCTCACTCTGAAACCATACACAAACTATAATTTGATTTATGCATCAAATTTGTGTATAATTGATTATCTACACCATGACTATTTAGCTATAAATCTCTTATCGATAAATTTTCATGTTTATAAACTTTTGCTCAGTGACAACTTAGGTTTATCTAACTTTTTAGGACTCCTAAACGTAAGAACAACTTAATTCTTGAGGAGAACACCTTAATTAAGATTCTTTCAGGACTTACGCACCGTCCTTGTTGGAGAGGTTTGAAACCACGTCCAGCGGCTTGCAGGCTGTCGGTTCTTATCAGAAAATTGTGTAAGTTCTATTCTTTCTTAAGACACAATCAGACTATGCATAATCAGAGTAAAATTAGTTTTTTGTTTTACACATTTACATTATTCATATGCTTCAATTCCTTTTTTTTAAACAATACCGATGCCCAAACCGATAATGAACCGCCCACGGCACCTGAATTCAATTTCACCTATGAGAGCATTGATGTGCCAGGTGTAGATTTTTTAGCGTTGACAGCGAGTAGCGACTTTGAGGATTACGCTGGCTACACGAGAAGTCCCGATGGTGACAAAATGGTCGGTTTTACACTCATAGATGGCGTTTTTACGACATACGATTTCCCCGGTTCACAGAACACTTACTTCTATGCGTTTGGCAATAATGGGTTAGCTGCGGGACACTACAAAGATAGTGATGGTCTGTATCACGGTGTTATCTTAGAAGATGGTGAATTGCGGCAATATGATTTTCCGGGTGCCGTTGAAACGGAGATATACGGTTACAGTGATTCGAAGGGCGTATTGACGGGTAATTTTATAGATGCGTCTGGTGTTCGCCGTGGATTCTCGGGAGACCTAATAGTTGAGGTCCCTGAGGCAACGGCAACTTATGCTGATTTTGTGAACGCAAGTGGTGCTATTACAGGAAGTTACATAGACGCTGATGGTCTATATTATCCATACGTTCGCACCTCAAATGGCACATTTGTATTTCATGACTATCTGGATTCATCAACGCTGGAATACTTTTTTGTGCACGGTATCACTGATACAAGAATTATCGTTGCGCGCGCTAAAGCGATAGGGGGTATTCCGCGCTCCTATGCCGGTACATCCCAGCAAGGATTATCTGAATTACAGTTTCCAGGCAGCATTAGCACGGAGGGTTGGAATATCAACCAGGATGGTTCTGTCGTCGGGTACCACGATTTAGCAGATGGACGTAGACACGGGTTTATCGCCAGACCCACTGAGGAAACTGCTGCGCAATTCAGAAATATAGCGTATCCTCCACCCCCTGAATTCACTTACACTTATGAGAGTATTGATGTTCCGAATGTAGATTTTTTAGCGTTGACAGCGAGTAGCGACTTTGAGGGTTACGCTGGCTACACGAAAAGTCCCGATGGTGACAAAATGGTCGGCTTTACACTCATAGATGGCGTTTTTACGACATACGATTTCCCCGGTTCACAGAACACTTACTTCTATGCGTTTGGCAATAATGGGTTAGCTGCGGGACACTACAAAGATAGTGATGGTCTGTATCACGGTGTTATCTTAGAAGATGGTGAATTGCGGCAATATGATTTTCCGGGTGCCGTTGAAACGGAGATATACGGTTACAGTGATTCGAAGGGCGTATTGACGGGTAATTTTATAGATGCGTCTGGTGTTCGCCGTGGATTCTCGGGAGACCTAATAGTTGAGGTCCCTGAGGCAACGGCAACTTATGCTGATTTTGTGAATGCGGCAGGTTCTATCATAGGCAGCTACGTAGATGCTGACGGTCTATATCATGCCTACGCGCGTACCTCAAGTGGCAGGTTTATAACTCTGGACTATCTGGAACCCTCCAGCCTGGAATACTTTTTTCTGCACGGTATTAACGATGCAGAGGGAAGGGGGGTGTTTGTGGTTGCCCGAGCCAAAGCGGCGGGGGACCTCCCGCGCTCCTATGTCGGCTCATACCTATATGGACTACATGAATTGCAGTTTCCGGGCAGCATTAGCACAGAAGGTTGGAATATCAATCAGGATAGTTCTGTCGTGGGACACTATGACTCGCCAGATGGACGCAGACACGGGTTCATCGCCAGACTCGATACCAAGGAAGTGCAGGACCGTTTTAGTAACGCCTACACCGTCAAACTGTCTAAAGGTTTGAACATGCTTTCTGTGCCATTGACCTCCCCAACACCGATGCGGGCCAAGGAACTTGTCGCTTTGACAGGTGCAACAACCATCATCACGCTTGATGCGACAAAACAGCAGTTTGTGGCATGGACACCCGGCGCACCTGACGACGGGTTTTCAATTGAAGGCGGAAAAGGCTATATCGTCAATGTCCCAGAAACTCGCAACTTTGCATTTGTCGGAGCACCTTGGACAAATCAAACGGAGGCGGCTCCTACGGCACCATCCGCCATATCCGCGGAGATGTCCCAAGAAGCGTGGGCGTTCGTTGTTAGTGGTAGGGTTGGGGAACCCAACCCCTACAAAGGTAAAACGGTGTTTGATGGCTACAAGGTCATCGTCCGGAACCTGAGAACCAACAGCACGATAACCGCTGCTGTGCAAGGGGATTACTTCGCCGCTGCGACTGCCGACTTGACACGGCAGAGCGTCATCAAAGTTGGAGATGTCATTGAATTACGTGTCATCGGTCCGAGTGGAAACTATGAATCACAGACCCTTCGCTTTAAAGTGTCCCCTGAGCACTTGGCAAACGCTGTTTTGTCCGTCAATCTTGATGGTATTGGTCAACCGACACAGAATCTCCTGTTGCAGAACTATCCAAATCCGTTTAACCCGGAGACATGGATTCCATATCAACTCTCGGAAGACAGTCTGGTATCGGTCTCCATTTACGATACAACCGGTCAGTTGGTTCGCACACTCTCGCTGGGTTTTCAATCCGCTGGCTTCTATAACAGTCAAGGGCGTGCTGCGTATTGGGATGGACGTAATGCGCTTGGGGAACGCGTTGCGAGTGGTATCTATTTTTACCGATTGATGACTCCCTCTTTTCAGCAGACCCGACGACTCGTCATTGTAAAGTAGGGTCCATCCGTATAGAACTTGCAAATGTCCCAGTTATATAGGATGGTGTGTTAGACTTGAGAGGATGATGTATTAGTTTTGAAAAATTCTTACACTTTATGTGTTATATTTTTTACGAAGGAGAATAAACTATGAATTTGAAATTCACAAGCCTCTTTTTGATAGTTCTCATCGCGCTCGTCGCACTCGCTGGCTGTGAGAGAGCACAAGATATGGTTGCAGATACTATACCGTCAGCGGAAGCCACCATGGATGACGCTATGACTGATATGGAAAAGGTGCCAGTAAGTTTAGTCTGGTTAGTCGACTACCCAGAGGGCGAGAAGGAGATTTATCTGGAGTGGATTGCGTCCGTTGCACCGATACTGAAAGCCCCGGCAGAAGTCAATCGGATAAGATCTTACGACAATCTTGAGGAGACGACTCCACATCGGTTTGTTGAGTTTGCATTTGACAGTTTTGTTGATGCGATGACCTATATGAACCGTCCAGAGATTGCTGCCGTTTTTGAAGATCTTCCCAACCACGCAACTCAAGTGAGCGCACACACGTTTATTGAGCGTTCTGACTACGCGAAAACTGAGTTAGACGATTGGCCAATTAAAGGTATTATTTTTGTTGACTATCCCCTTGGTGGGAAAGCAGCATATCTGGAATGGGTTGCTTCCATTTCTTCTGCCTTGGTCGGGCCCGCTCAAGTGAAGGCGGTATCCTCTTACGACAACTATAATGGCGAATCTCCACATCGGCTTGTTACGTTGGAGTTTGCGAGCCAAGAGGATATCGAGGTTTATGAACAATTGGAAGCTATAATGGCTATTGAGGCTGAACTTGATGTCCAAGCAGGCAGCTGGGTGCTACATACATTTGAATTACGATCAGATTACATCAAAGAATAGTGCTTCGTAGTTGTCTTTTTTTTCGAGGCGCGCTTTCCGAGCGCGCCTCTTTTTTCTTACATCTCACCGGGCAGGTCCTGGGCCGTTGTATTCCCTACCGAACGACAGACTGTGCGGCTCTTCAAAGGGTCGGAATGGCACCATATCCGCGATTTCCTGAAGCCGTTCTAATACCTCCGAGGGTAAGGGCCCCGCTTCAACCGCACGGACATTCTGTTCGACTTCCGCTACAGACCGAGCACCCACCAACACCGTAGAAATATCAGGATTGGATATAACCATACGGATACCTGCCTCTGGCAGCGAGAGTTCGACTTCATCCAAAAACTGGTAGAGTGCCTTGAACTGTTCCTGACGCGGACGGCTAAGCCACCATGCCCCGGTTTCTACTTCGGCGTGACGGCGGGACAATGCCCCCTGTTGTAAGGGAGCACCGATGACAATTCCCATATTCTGTCGTTTTGCTTCTGGAAAGATAGAAATTGCCGATTCACGCCAGAGTAGACTATAATTCTGTGCTGCCAGCACCACATCGTAGACACCTGTTGCCATAATTGCGGGGAGTTGATGTGCGGTTGTGCCACCTAATCCGGTGAAACGGACAATTCCTTCCGCTTTGAGTTCCGCCAACAGTTCACAGACCGGTCCATCAAATGTCTCGTGGCTTGTCCACCAATCATATTGTCCGGGGCGATCCGGTTCATGCACCATCAAAATATCGATGGTATCCCGTTTCAGCAAACGCAGACTCTCTTCAACCGATTGTCGTAGGAGTTGTTTATCCTTCGGATCGAAAGGTTGTGGTCTACCACCGATTTTCGTGGAGAGATAATGCGGTTGCAACACACCATCCAAAGCTTCTCCAACGACCTCTTCACTGTTCCCGTAGCTTGGTGCGGTATCGACGTAGTTGACCCCGAGTTCCAAAGCACGTCGGATAGCATTATGTCCGTCAGCGCGGTTCCTACCACCAGCCGTTGAGACAAAGAGTCCGCCCATTCCTAAGACGCTCACTTCAATCCCTGTTCGTCCTAAAATTCGTTTTTCCACAGCTGCTCCTCTGGTTATATTTGTAAAGTTGGTATTCTAATAAAACCGAGTTTACAATAAATTCTACCGAGGGTCAACACTAAAATCAGTCGCTATTGCAACAAGAATTTTACTCCATCGCTCCGGCAACCACGACAAGGTCAAGAATATTAACAACACCATCACTGTTAACATCCGCTGTATCTCCTACTCCGACAGGTCCAAGCCGAGCCGCAACAAACGTTAAATCGTCAATATTGACACTGCCATCGCCGTTGACATCTGTCGGTATTTTGAGCGGTTTAATTACGCAAGATCCCCCAATGCTAAAATCCAAACGTTCACCATTACTGTTTACGATACTTACCTCAGATAACGCTATAGTAGAAGATTTGCTGTCGATGACTTCATAAGTGAGGGTTGTCAAGGTGCCATCGCCCGTATTACCTCCTGTGAGAGAAGACGCAATAAGTGACACGCTATTCATATTCACACTCGGAGAAACAACAAACGCATCACAAGACAAGTAATCTCCATTGGTACTGGAAACAAACCGCAGGGCAGTTGCATCGAAGTCTACTGTGAGTTGATAACCAACGACATCCTTACCACCGATAATGTTAACGTTAAGGGTGAACTGTTCACCAACTATAGACGATTCCACCAATGTGGGAGTCATGTGAACACGAGGTTTGATCTCAGCATCGGGTGTGACATGCCATAGAAGGATTGATCCGTCTGCACTTGCACTCGCCAACGTTGTGCCATCGGGTGAGAATGCTACCGCATTCACATCCCCTGTATGTCCATTGCGCGTGTCTCGGTTCTCGCCGGTACCGACATCCCATAAATAAATTGAAGAACGTAGACCCCAATTCCGACTCGCACTTGCTAAAGTACTACCATTGGGTGAAAACGCAAGCGCGTTAACTATCAGCGCACCGATATGTCCGGTGATGAGTTTCAGACGTTTTCCGGTGTGGGCATCCCACAACCGAAGCGTTGCACTACCACCACTGACGAGGATGCTACCATCAGGAGAAAAGGCGAGGGTTCTGCTGGAATCTCCATACCATGTGAGTGTATGTAGATGTTCACCGCTATGTGCGTCTCTTAACCAGATACCTTCTAAACCGCTACTGGCGAGCGTTTTACCGTCCGGTGAGAACGCTATGTCAAAGGTCCAACGCCCGTTATTGCGAAACGTTTCCTGTAACTGTCCAGTGCGCACATCCCATAAACGGACCGTATAATCACTCCCACCACTGGCAAGTCTCTTTCCGTCTGGCGAAAATGCGACAGCAAGGACAGCATCCGTATGATCTGTAAGTGTATTTACGCATTTTCCGGTGTTCAGATCCCATAGGCAGATTGTGTCATCACTACTCCCGCTCGCGAGCATACTCCCATCAGGCGAAAAGGCAATAGAATTAATTCCTGCTGTATGCCCAGTAAGCACATTTAGATGCTGTCCTGTTTCTGGGTCCCACAAGTTGATCGTGTCATTATCATCCCCACTTGCGAGCAATACACCATCGGGAGAAAAGGATACCGTTCTCATCTCATCCGTAAACCCAGTGAGCGTCTTTAGACGCTGCCCGGTGTGTGAATTCCAAAATTGAACGCTGCGCCAATTTCCGCTTGCAAGCGTCCTGCCATCTGGAGAAAACGCGACGAAATTACCATTTCCGGTGAGCGTTTCACGGAGGTTTCCAGTGTGCGGATCCCAGAGTTGGATGCTCTGTGAATTTCCGGTGACAAGTGTATTTCCGTCCGGAGAAAACGCAATGGAAAGTACCGATCCACCAGAACCGAATGTATCTCGCGGTTCCCCAGTCTGAAAATCCCACAATCGAATTGTCTCATTCTTCCAATCGCCAGCACTTGCGATCATTTTCTGATCTGGGGAAAATGCTACGGCACGCCCGCTAAGTGTATCTCGCGGTTCTCCAGTCTGAAAATCCCACAACCGGATGGTGTGGCTACGACTCTCGCCACTCGTAGCAAAGGTATTGCCATCTGGAGAAAACACTATTTTCTCAATGTTGTATGTGGACTTTGTGATAATCCGTTGAAGTTGTCCAGTGTGTGGATTCCACAACCGAATTGTCTCATCATCCCCCGCACTCACAAGTGTGCGCCCGTCTGGCGAAAATGCCACAGCAGTAACAGCCCGGGTGTGTCCGAGTAACGTCCGCCGAATGTCGCCTATGCGAACATCCCACAACCGAATAGTGTTGTCTGAACCTCCACTCGCGAGTGTTGCACCATCGGGCGAGAATGCAACGGTATTAACGCGGTTTGTGTGCCCGGTGAGGAGTGTGAATTCTTGGTAGGTATGTGCATCGTGAATCCACACCCCGACTGAACTCGCAACGGCGAACCAAGCACCATCTGGAGAAAACGCAAGATCGGTTATCTGTCCTTTTCCGAGACGCGCTTTAGCACCTTCAGGGAGTCCTATTCGCGTCCAATCTTGGGCGAAACTATTGACCAGAAGTAGAGCAACACTGAAAATTAAAGTGATGATTAAAAACAGCGTTTTTTTCACGCGGTCACTTCCTTATTAACATTTTCCGAGTGCAAGTGAAATTCCCGACTGTTAGTGTGTAGAGATAGATACCACTTGCTACAGGTTCACCGAGATCATTCCTGCCATCCCAATACGCCGCACGACTTCGGTGCTGATAGAGTCCTGCAGGCTGATGTCCCAACGCTAAAGTCCTCACTACGTTTCCGTTCGCCGCACAGATAGTAATTGTGACCGCCGCAGACTCCGCTAAGTGGTAAGGTATCCATGTCTCAGGGTTGAACGGATTCGGGTAATTCGGTAACAGCACTGTTTCTGTAGGAATCCAAAGATGGAAGGTTAGTGGTGAAAGAAGGTGTTCAAGCACCAGAACACCCCTTTGAAAGGTCGGGTCTGTTGCTACGGATGTGTTGTAATTATCCGTTGCGTTTACCGCTTCCGTAAGCCATTCCCGGACATCCACTACTGAGAGAACCTCACTCCTAAAGGCTGAGGGGCCACCTATTACTGCGTTTATCATACCTGCCACCAGAACCAGATCAACAATATCAACGACTTCGTCGCCATTAACATCCGCAGCATGCTGCTCGGTCTGCCCTAAATGTGAGGCAACGAACACGACATCGTGGAGGTCTACTACACCATCACCGTTGACATCTTCGGATATTTCGACGGGGCCTGTCTCAGACCCGGTTCCCCATAGGAGAATCGTGCCGTCACAGCTGGCACTGGCAAGGAGTCCACCATCCGGTGAGAATGCCAAATCTGTAATATCTTCTACGTGTCCGACGAGTGTCTCAAAAGGTTGGAGTGTCTCCGTATCTAAAAGTTGTATCCGATTGTTCTGCCATCCACTCCACCCGACCGCAAGGGTGCTACCATCGGGAGAAAATGCAACAGAGGTGACATAATCTGGATACTGCAATACTGCCTTACGTTCTCCAGTATGCGGGTCCCATAAGCGGAGCGTCTGATCATAACTACCGCTCGCAAGTGTTTTGCCATCGGGAGAAAACGCAACAGAAGAAACAGATTCTGTGTGTTGTGTCGTAAGGCTGTAACGACGTTGCGCAGTCGGGATATCCCAAAAAATAATCTCGGAATCTCCACTACTACTCACAAGCGTTTTACCATCCGGTGAAAATGCCAAACAAGTTAGTAAACCGTGATATTCTTTCAAAATATGGCGAAGTTCACCGGTGTGGACATCCCACAAACCTATTGTTCCAATGATACTGTCCCCTCCATACGCGTTTGCAAGCAGCTGTCCATCTGGCGAAAATGCCACAGCAGGGCCACCGCCTCTAAGCGTAGCGATGTGGTGACCGGTTTTAGCATTCCACAATCGGAGCCGACTGTCGTAACCGCCACTGGCAATCAATTTTCCATCCGGTGAAAACACGACGGTTTGAACGTAATCGATGTGGTCTACAAAGTGTTCCACGTGTTCTCCGGTACGGGCATACCACAATTGGAGCAGGTCGCCTTCCGTATTCCATAGGTGAATCAATCCTCGGCTGGCACTCGCGATGGTTTCACCATCCGGCGAAAATGCAACAGTATTGACTGAATTGGAATGCTCCCCAAAGGTCTTATGGAGTTTTCCGGTGGAGGTATCCCATAACCGGAGGGTCCAATCCCAGCTTGCACTGGCAATCGTTTTTCCGTCTGGCGAAAACACAACAGTAGTAACAAGCGCAGCATGTCCGTCAATAATCTCTTTAAGCTGTTTCGTGAAGGTATCCCATAACCATATCTGATTGGCTGTTGCGCTTACTAATGTCTTCCCGTCGGGTGAAAACGCAATAGCATTGATTTTTTCTGGAAATCGAGCGGGTCCTTTAAGAATAGCGAATATCCTGCCTATGTGCACATCCCACAAGTGAATTGTTCCATCACTGCTACCGCTTGCCAATGTTCTGCCATCCGGCGAAAACACAACGGAATTAACGTCGTCTCGGTGTTCGTCAAGTAGACACTTAAGTTCCCCAGTTTGTATATCCCATAACCGAATCGTGTTATCCTCACTTCCACTCACAAGAGTTTTCCCGTCCGCTGAGAACGAAAGGGCGAAGGTCCAACTCGTGTGTCCAAAGAGAGTATCTCGAAGTTGCCGATTTGCTACGCTCCATAACCGAATCGGATAGTCGGGGCCTCCGCCACTACTGGCAAGAACTGTCCCATCTGGTGAAAACGCAAGGGCTAAAATCTCCTCGTATCCGTCAAAGGTGCCACGAAGTTCTCCAGTATCTATATTCCATAATCGAATGATATGGTTTGGCGAATAGCCGCTACTGGCTAAGGTGCTGCCATCTGGCGAGAATGCGATCGCCTCAACGTAATCCGGAACTTCAGAGAGGAGGTTAAGTTCAGCATCGGTAGATGTGTCATAGAGCCACACTCCTATAGAAGTCGCTACGGCAAGTCGAGTGCCATCTGGAGAATACTTGACATCATTTACATACCCTTTGCCAAAGCGCGCAATCGCGCCCTCCGGTAGTCCAAGCCGCGTGTAATTCTGTGCGAAACTGTTCGGCAAAAAGCATATAGAAATCAGCAACAACGCGAAAATAAAAGATGTTTTCTGTTTCACACGTGGAGTGCCTCCTTTTCAAGTGATGAACGCTTATCATAACCGATGCAATTTATATGCCATACCTGAAACGCCAGAATATACCGCTGTTTCCAGTCCTAACACAGATAATCTGCACAAAAATGGGCAATCCCACTTTTACACTGCACGGTATAGGGCATTCACACGCCACAAATGCATAATATGTTTGACAAAGTCTGACCCATGTGCTAAATTGACTCTCAATGACTATTGAGACTATTTCACAGTTAAATTTGAAACCTGTAGATAATAGGAGAGTCAACGTATGAGCGATCTACAGTTACAACAGTACCTCTTTGATGTACAAGGCTACCTCGTCATCGAAAATGTCTTGAATCCAGACGAACTCGCAGCCCTCAATGAACGAATTGACGCGCAACAATTGCCCACACCCGGAAAGGTCCAAAGATTTGGGAGCGCACCAGATGGCTCCGGTTTTCTGCAGTGGGGGAAACCGTTTTGCAATCTGCTTGACCATCCGAAGATTATGCCGATACTTCAATTTCGGTTAGGTGACTGCTTTCGGCTCGATCGGATTTATGGCATGTATATGGAGAATGGTATGCCGAGGGGCGGGCTGCACGCTGACTACGGTGCGACATCGCCGACAGCCAAAGCACACCCCGGTGAATACTATTCATTCCGAGACAATGAGATCCACAACGGGTTCGTGGTTGTGACATGGAATCTCGCGGATACTGGCCCCGAACATGGCGGGTTTTGCTGTATTCCGGGCAGCCACAAAAGCAATTATAAGTTGCCACAACAGATAGCAGCTTCACCCGAAAATGCGCATTGTGTGGTCATTCCGAACGCCCCCGCAGGATCAGCAATTTTATTTACGGAGGCATTAACCCACGGCACCGCGGCGTGGAACGGAAAATACCAACGCCGGTCCTTACTCTATAAATATTGTGTCTCACACATCGCTTGGACTTCACGGCGCGTCGCAATACCAGAGGATATAGCATTAACGGAGCGTCAAAAGATCCTCTTCCGTGACCCCGCCGACCCATATCGCCATTTCCCATCACTCTTTGACGCAGCATAGTAGAAACAGAGGTAGAGACGAGCTCAGATATGCCAAATTTCACACAAGAACAGTTACAAAAGATCA